>JAPLML010000090.1 GCA_026387055.1 Planctomycetota bacterium
TCGCGCGCGTAACCCATGTTGCTGCAGGGGTTTACGTCACCTGTGGCCGGTTCTTAGTTAACGGCGTTGGGTGGCACGGCCACGCGCTGTTGCGTGGCCGTGCATGGTCACGTGGGCGAGCAAGCACGGTCACGCAACGGCGCGTGACCGTGCCACCCTCGTAAACACGTACGGCAAGACTGCCCGCCGCGCTGACCTTGGAAATGGTGGAGGCGGTGGGAATCGAACCCACGTCCGGATGCCCGAGACCTGAAGCGTCTACGCGAGTAGTCGGTCTATTGGATCTCGGCCCTCGGGACTCCAACCGACAGGATTCCCAAGCGCCCAACCGGGACTGTTTCTCGCCGGCGTCGCACCCGGTCGACTAGCCAGCCAGCCCGTGTCGTGGCGTCCGTCCCGGGCCCACAGGCCAACCCGAGCAGACGTGGCTACCTGGTTTAGGCGGCCATTTTCATGCCTGTATCGGCATTTTAGTTTTGCCGGCGGTTTTAAGAGGTGGCCGACGACCTCTTCGCGCAACTCCAAGCCCGCTAAGGCCCCGTCGATACCGATCGCCCCCACTCCGGTCATCCTTATCTTCGGCATCCTTCAGTCTACCCCACGGCGCGGCGGAAATCAACGGCCGAATTCGCCTGTGGGCGTCGCTCAAGCCGCCTGCCCCTGCCTGCCGCCGCCTACGAGCGCGAGCCGCGGCCGTCTCACCGTTTCTTGAGGGTGATGCTGAGCCCCGTCCCCTGCATGTTCGCGAAGATCGTTTCGAGGTCCGGACTCACGGTCACGGCCTTGAGGTAGTCCTGCATCGCCCCGGCCTGGGAACCCACGTTGTGGGCCAGCAGGAGGCCGCCCGGTCGCACCAGCGGCAGGAGCTGCTTGAGGTAATCGCTGTAACCTTCCTTGTCGGCGTCGAGGAAGACGAAGTCGATGGAGCCCTTGAGTTTGGCGACCTCCTTGTGGGCGTCGCCCTCGACGAGGGTGACGATGCCGTCCACGGCGGCACGTTTGAAGTTCTCCCGGGCGGCGTTCGCCCGCCCCGCGTCAATCTCGTGCGTGACCAGTTTGCCGCCCGTGTTCAGGAGGCCGAGGCAGGTCCAGATGGCCGAGTACCCGTTCGAGGTGCCGATCTCGACGCACTGCTTTGCCCCGCCCGACTCGGCCAGGACTCGCAGCAGGCGGCCGTCGTCGGTCGGTACGTTCATCATGCCGCGCCGCTGGTTCCGATCCATGTCGTCGAGGACCTCGAGGATCTTCTTCTCGGCGTCGGACTTGCCGAGAGGCTTGTTCTCGACGGGAGGCGCCGCGCCTGGGCCCCGCCCGGGCCGAGAGCCCGGTCCGCCTCCGGCCCCCGGCTGGGCCGCAAGGGCCGAGGCTCCCATCGGTACGGCGGCAATCGCCATCCCCAATATCGCTCTGCGCAGCATGGGCCACTCCTTCTCCAGAGGTTCCAGGCTCCCCGTTCGGCGGCCCGCCCTGCCCCGCGGCGCGCCGGGTTCCGCGAAGTATAACGTGCCACCGCCACGCGTATTGGCGCCAATTCCGGGATTCCTGAGGGCATCCCGGAGACGGAAGCCGTCCGGACATTCCAGAGAGCCGCTGCGGTTCGGGGCGGAAACTGCCGATATAGGATATGTACGGGACGGGCACTCGGCGGACACGAAAATCTTTCTTGTGATATGGCGACCGGCCGGTGGTACAATCGGCCGCGAAAGGAGGCTGAAGATGCCACGATATGGACTCGCTCGGACGACCTTCGCCCGCCCCGCACGGCTCGCGGGCGGGCTGCTGATGGTCCTGGCGTGCCTGGCCGCCGCCGGCTGCGCGGGCCAAACGGCCCGCATGGACCTGGACAGCGAGGACGACGCGGTGCGCGGCGCCCTGGGATCCAAGGACTTTCGCAGCGCCTGCTTCGAGATGGCGCAGTCGATGGTCCAGTTGCCGCAGATCCAGCGGGCGGCCAAGCCGCCGACGATCGCCTTCGTCGAAATGGAGAACCGGAGCGACGAGCTGTTCGACGCCGACTCCCTGCTCTACAAGATGCGGACGGAGCTGATCAAGAACAGCGCTGGCAAGATGATGTTCCTGGACCGCGACATCATCGACAAGATCCGCCAGGAGCGGCTCGACAAGGACCGCGGCAGGGTCACCACGAGCAGCGATAAGCCGGTGTTCGGCGCCGACTACTTCCTGGCCGGCCGCGTCGAGAGCATCCGGCGGACGCGCGGCCGCGTCGAGACGAAGTATATGCGCATCTCCGTGCGTCTGACCGACGCCCACTCGAGCGCCATCGTCTGGGAAAACGATTACGAGATCAAGAAGCTGGCCCTGGCGGGGGTTTACGACCGCTGAGTCCGCCGGGCCGGCCGGCCTGAGGCCGCGCCGCGGCGAGGAGGCCTGACATGAAGGCACGGTGCCTTGCAGCGGGACTGGTTCTTGGCGCCGCCGTCGCCCTGGCGGCCGGCTGCGTGCCCCAGAAGGCCGGGACCGCCTGGGTGAACCCGCTGGCGACGATGGAGGCGGCGCTTCCGCAGGACCCGAAGGACAACAACTACATTCTGCGGCGGATGGAGTTCGGCCACCTCGCCATGACCCTCGGCAGCAACGTGCGGGCCAAGCCGCGGCTCCAGGAGGCCTTCGAGCAGTTGGGGGCGGAGCGCGACAACACGGCCGCCGCCCTCACCACGGAGCAGCTCAAGTACTACAAGGGCGAGACCTACGAGCGGGCGATGCTGGGCTGCTACCTCGGCATGCTCGAGTACGAGGCAGGCCAGTACAACAACGCCCGCATCTTCCTGTCGCGGGCGCTGTCGGCCGACGGCGCCGCCGTGGTCAACAAGAACACGCCGGCCTCTTACGGCGACGACTTCGGCCTGGCCTACTTCTGGATCGGCAAGACTTTCGCGAAGATGAACGACGCCGACCAGTGCGCCATCGCCCTCAGGAAGGCCGCCGCCAAGACCGACCGCAAGGACGCCGCCAAGGAAGTGCAGCAGGACCAGAAGGCCTGCGAGGAATTGCTGAAACGCCGCCAGGAAGGCGAACAGTGGGTCTGGAGAACCTTCCACGACGCCGCCAACAAGGACCTCTTCACCGACGGCATCACAAACTTGGCCGAGGTCAAGGCCACGTGTGCCGCGCCCCCGGCGAACCTGCCCGAGGCCTCGAAGGACAACCCCATTCTGCGCGTAACGGACAAGCCGGAGGAATTCTTCACGCCCGCCTATCAGGCCGACACCAACCTGACGTGCATGATTGAGATCGGCCGGTGCCCGCTCAAGTACCTGACGGGCATCGAAGGCGAGCGGACGGAGTTCATGCGGTGCCCGGTGCGCCTGTCGGCCCTCCGCGTCTACGTCGACGGCCACTACGCCGGGACGGCCATCGAGGTGCTCGACCTGTGGCACCAGGCCGCCACCCAGGACCGCATCGCCGAGAAGGACGCCGCCCAGGCAGCCAAAGGGGTCGCCAAGTACATCCTCCGCAACATGCCGTACGTGGGCAACGCCGCAGGCTACTGGAACGTGAGCGGCGACGTCCGCCACTGGACCAGCCTGCCCGGCCGGGCGTACCTGTTCGCCGCCAAACTGACGCCGGGCCCGCACACGATCCGCCTGGAGATGTACGATACCGCCGGCAACCTGCTGCCGCGCCTCACCAACACGTACTACGGCATGCCCGTGCCCGCGGCGGGCGAGGCGTGCTACGTCCTGAAGCCCTGGGTCGAGGGCGACAACAAGCTGCCGGAAGAAACCATCAAGAAAGCGCTGACCGCCGGGACCCAACCCGGCTACATGTGGAATTACTAGCATCCGTCCCGCGCCCGCCGGGCGACCGGCGCGGCGCGGCCTGCACGCAAAGGAGCGTCTTATGGCAAGCCTGAGAGTCGCGCTTCTTCTGGCCATCGGCCTCGCCCTCGTCGGATGCAACGCCCAGCCGAAGCGGGTCGACGAGGCCGGCCGCGTCCTCCTCGAATCCACGAACCTCAAAGGGCTGGTCAAGGTGGTGCGGCAGGAGAGCGACCGGGTCGAGGGCGGCCTCCTGCGCGTCCGCACCGAGCTCGACAACAAGAAGAAAGAGAACCTCTGGGTCGACATCCAGGTCGTCTGGAAAGACGCCAAGGGCTTCAAGATCTACGAGACGAACTGGGCGCCGCTGATGCTGCCCGCCCGGCACGTGACGAGCCATGAGATCGTCAGCCTGCGGGCCGACGTGGCCGACTACGAGTACCGCGTCCGCGGGGGCGCCAAGTCGGTCAGGCCGTAGCGCGCCCGGCGGGCGGCCGGGCGATTCGTCTCACGCACGCGCAGGGGGAGGACACGTGACAAGCGCTGGACCGAAACTCGTCCTGATGATGGCGGTCGTGGCGGCCGGCACGCTCCTGGCGGCGGGGTGCGGACAACCGTTCCGACCCCTGCCCTACCAGGCGAAGTCCGTGCAGCCGCCGCCGATCCTGGCGTGCCACGACGCCGTCGGGCACGTGGCCGGCAACAAGCCGTGGATCCTCGGCGGCAAGTGCTGCTGCACGCCCACGCCGGCCAACTACGCCCTGCACATCCAGCAGGGAACCATCGAGAAATCCATGACGTACGAGCAGTACCTCGCGCTGTACAAGGAGAAGGGCATCGCCACGGACCTCGACCACAAGAGGTGCGGGAACCTGTGCGCCCAGGGACCGCACGTCGTGCTCGGCGGCAAGTGCATGGCGACGCCCACGCCGGGCCGGGGGTACTACGAGCGGGTCACGTACGGGCCGCACACGCCGCTGGTCGGCGGCGGGGGGCCGTCGGAGCAGGCCACCCAGAGTCCGCCGCCCATGCCGGGCCCGCGGTAGCCGGCAGG
>JAPLML010000314.1 GCA_026387055.1 Planctomycetota bacterium
GACCAGCCCGAGAAGCCCGCGACCGCGGGCGGCAAGCCGGCGGCATCGAGCGCGGCGGGAACGTCGGGCAAGGCCAAGCCGAAATCCGACGCCGGCGGCATGGACTCGTTCTTCGGACGCAAGGGCCTCGAGCGCGTTCTCGCCGAGAAGAACGTCCGCACCGTCGAGCGGCAGGAAGAGCCCGATCATGCCCTTCGGTACCAGATGGAAATCTATGGCGATAACCTCACCTATGCGGTCTCGCCGTCGGCCGCGCCGCCGACCGGGAGCCAGAAACCGGCCGACGAAGGCCGGAAGGCGTATATCTGGGGTCCGGGCCGGCTGAGGATTCTGTCGCACGATAAACCCAAGGCCGGCGCTCCGGCGCTCCCGGGCCTCGCGCCGAACCAGGTGGATGCGGCCTGGACCGGCGACGTGCCGGACGGGTACTCCCGCACGCAGGTCGTCTGGACCGAAAGCATGGCCTACGACGTGACCGCCGAGCGGGCCTACTTCAAGGGCAACGTTGAGACGCGACACGTGGGCCGCGGTCTGCCGGGCAGCGGGGCGACCGATCGCCGCCGCGCGCCGTCGCTCACGCGCATCACGAGCGCCGAACTCCAGGTCGCCTTCGCCGAAAAATCGCAGTTGCCCGATGCCGCGACGAGCAGCAAGTCCGCCGCAGCGCCGACCGTGCGGCCGGCCGCTGCCTCGGCCCAGGCGACGGGCGGCATGTCCGCCGCGCCGCGCGAGGACCGGATGACCGTCGAGAAGATCGTCGCCGACGGCGGCGTCAACCTGTGGATCGACGACCGGCGCGGCCTCTGCGAGCGGCTCATCTATCAACGCGAGCCGGAACGCCTGCGCCTGTATCGCGGCACGGAAGACTGGGCCCGCCTGTGGCGGGAGAACGAGGCCAGCCAGGAGTTCGACGAGATCGTCGCCCGCGTCATCACCTACGAACCCACCTCCGGCCGCGTGGAAGTCATCGATCAGCAATCGATCACCGTGTCGCCGCGGCCCAAGTCGACGGCGACCGGCAAGGCCGCCAAGCCGTAATGAACTTGTTGATGTTGATCGAGGCCGCCGCGGGAGCGGCGGCGTACCCAGTTGGGGCAAGCGACACATCCGCACGAGGTAGTGCTAATTGAGCAGGAGAGAACCATGGACGCCCTCGAAGCCCTCCGGACTCGCCGCTCGTGCCGCCGGTACCTCGCGAAGCCCGTGCCGCGCGACCTCGTGGAGAAGATCGTCGATGCCGGCCGCCTGGCCGCGACCGCTCGCAACGAGCAACCGTGTGAGTTCGTCGTCGTGACCGACGCCGCCAAGCGCCGCGAGGTCGCGTCGCTGACGGACCACGGTCCGTTCATCGCCGATGCGCCGGTCTGCATCGCCGTCCTCGCGAAGGATACGAAGTATTACGTGGAGGACGGATCGGCGGCCGCGCAGAATCTGCTGGTGGCGGCCCACGCCCTCGGCCTGGCTTCGTGCTGGGTGGCGGGCGACAAAAAACCGTACGCGCCCAAGGTCGTCGAAAGTCTCGGCGGTCCGCCGTCGATGCGGCTGGTGGCGCTCGTGGCGGTCGGTTGGCCTGACGGCGCTCTTCCGAACCCGGCCAAGCGGC
>JAPLML010000477.1 GCA_026387055.1 Planctomycetota bacterium
TATGGCGATCCCATGATGTCCATGAACTGCGGATCGATCACCCATCCGCCGAGGTCCGAGAAGCCCTCGGCCTCGACCAGGATCTCGGCGCCAAGGGCCGGCCGGCACGCACTGAGTGCGAAGGCAGACAGCAGTGGTATGATGACGCTGGCCGCAACCATCTTCATGCCTTGTCTCCTGCTCTCGGCGGCACGCCGCCGCGGGCATTATATGGGGAATCGGCGCCGTGCGGAATATCAAGACCCGCCGGACGAAGCTGGCCAGGGCAGCGCCCCGGCGCCCCGCTCGTCACACGGCCGAGATGCCGGGGCGTTGCCCCGGCCTGCGAACGGAAACGCCGGAACATTCGCCCGCGACAAGCGTATAAATCCAGTAGGCGAAGGTCACCAAGGGTGTCTTGAGGAACAGGTCATGCGCGGTCTTGGAAACCCTACCGATCGCTGGCGCACCGTTGCCCTGCCCATCGTGTCGCTTGTGGCCCTGGCGGCATGGGCGGCGCCCGCACTGGCCGACCGCGTCGTGACCAAGTCGGGCGACGCCTTCACGGGCACCATCATCGAGGAGGATGCCGCGAAGGTCGTGCTCAAGACCGTCAGCGGGACGATGACGATCCCGCGCGACTCGATCAAGTCGGTGGAGAAAGCCGGCGTCGTTGCCGCCCCCCCGGCCCCCGCCGGCGAAACCAAGCCCGTGCCGAGCACGCCCACCGCCACCATCACCCCGGCGACGATCGAGCCCGGCAAGGCCGCCGAGGCCCTCGCGGCCGCCAAGGCGGCCCTTGCGGCGGGTCAGTGGGTCAAGGCGGGCGGCCTGCTCGAGGGGCTGGCGGCGCTCGACGAGAAGGCCATCTCGGCCGACGATCGCATGGCCTCCACCGGGGCACTCGTGACCTGCTATCTCCAAGTCAAGGACGCCCAGGGGGCCGCCAGGGCCCTCACGCGCCGGGCCCAACTGGCCGCCGATCCCAATGACAAGAAACGCCTGCTGGCGGCGGCGGAAGCCCTGCGGACCACCAGCAGCGTCGAAATCGACGGCAAGACTGCCACGCGCTACGAGGAGGCGGTCGAGGCCGGCATGGCCTGGAAGGCGGGACAGGTCCTGGCCGACGCCAAGGACTTCGCCTCCAAGGCCCAGCGCCTCAACGAACTGGCCCAGCTCGAGAAGGCTGCCGACGTCGCCATCAAGAGACTCGCGGAGGCCGACGTGTTCGTCCCCGCCTACAGCGCGGCCCATCGGCAGGACGTCGTCGAGGTCCTTCTCCAGAACATCCTGAACGGCGCCAACTCGGCCGTCGAGCACTGCGAGAAGGTGCGGCCGGAACTGACGGCCACGCGGCTTACGAGCATCGTCAGCAAGGCCGCCGCCAAGCAGTGGAACGACAAGGCCATCGTCTACCTGGCGAAACGCCAGGCCGCGGAGGACGCCCTCAAGAACCTCAAGCCCCTGACGACGAAGTTCGAGGCCGTCGAGCTCCTTACCCGCAACGCCGCGACCCTCACCAAGCTCATGGCCCAACTCGACGACTACCAGTACTACCCCGAGGGCACGAGCGCCTATCCGCCCGGATACTACGGCTACTACGGCACGGTGCCCCCAACCACCACCCGGCTGAAGATCAAGCTGCGGCAGTTCAACTAACGTTCATGCCGAACGCCGCGCGCCGCCAAAACACGCGCCCAGCAAGCTGGGCGGCTAAAGGGCAATTCCCCTGTCGTTCGTCGTTCAATCCGCAATCCGCAATCCGCAATCCGCAATTCCGTTCTACGGCCCCGTCTCCGGCGGCGTGGCGGAGGGGCGGGCGAGGCGCTGGGCGGCCAGCCCCGTCTCGGGCCGGACTCGCAGGGCGGCGAAGAGGTAGAGGAACCCCCCGCCCACGATCGCCACGAAAAGCGTGGTCACGCCGAAATGGCCCGCCACCACCGCCGCGAGCATCGGCAGCAGTGTCAGCGGGCTCGTCACCGTATTGAGGAAGCCGATGTACGAGAGCCGCCGCCGCGGCGGCGCGCGGCCGATCAGAAACCGGTTCCCCCCGATGATGCTCCCCTGGTAGGCGGCCCCGATCATCGCCCGCGCCAGCAGGTAGACCGTCAGGGGCAGGTCCAGAACCGCCTGCGAGCCGGGGATCGGCATGGCGAATCCGCGGGGAAGCATTGGCGCCAGAAGCGCCAGCGCCGGCGCGAGTACGAAACACACACCCGTCCAGACCAGGCACGCCCGATCGCCGTAGCGGTCCACCATCCAGCCCCACAGGGCGCTGGAGACGACGCGGCTGAGCTTGAACGTAGCCACCAGCACGCCGCCCAGGACGGCCACGCCCGCCACATCGCCGGCGGTCCGCAACTTCTGTTCGCCGTAGGGAATGAAGAAGGCCATAGCCAGGTCGTTCACGCGGAACGCCACGCGCAGCCAGAAGTACGAGCGGTAGTCGGAGTTTCGCTTCAGCCACCGCCAGCCGCGGATCAGCGATTCGCAGAACGTCGTCCGGCGCTTGGCCCGCGGTCCTTCTTCCTCATGGCACAGGATGAGGAAGACCATCGCGACCAGCGTCAGGGAACTCCCGATCACGCCCAGCAGGAAGTAGTTCGAGGCCATCGCGGCGTTGCCGCCCGCCGGCCCGCCCCGGTTGAGGATCGGCTGCACCACGATCAGGCCCGCCACGAACGACAGGGCGCCGCCAAGGAACTCGCGCGTCCCCAGGAACCAGCCGATGCGGTCCAACTGGATCATGCGGCCGAACATGTCGAGCGTGATGACATGCCCCGCCCCCATACACACCGCGATGATGAGGAATGCAAAGAAGAACAGGGCCATCGTCAGTGCGTTGACCTGGTGGGCCATCAGCCAGATGGCGGTCACCAGGAGGGCCGCCCCGATGCCGCGCAGCACCGTCAGGCCGGCGTAGAACGGCCGCTTGTAGGGGCGGTGCTCCAGGTGGCTGGAGACGAAAAGCTGCGGCAGGAGCGACCCGCCCTTGTTGATGATCGAGAGCACCGCCACCAGGAAGAACGCCCACTGGTCGCCGAACGCCGGCCGCGAAAGGGTGAACACCAGACCCGTGAGGATCAGGTCGGGATGGACGAAGTCGTACGCCGCCGTGCCGAGCGTTCCGTTGAGGACGCCGAGCACGTAGTTCCGCCGGGACGGGGGGGCAGCGGTCTCCACGACTTCGGACATAGCGCGTAAATGTACACCCGCCGGCCGCGGGCGTCCAGCCCCAAAAGCTGCATTTAGCGTACCCCGGCAGGTGTGGCACGGCCGGCTTGTCCGGCCGTGGCAGAGCGCTGGCCACATTCCCCACGGCCGGACAAGCCGGCCGTGCCACAACTGCTATCGGGACAATGGCACACTCGATAAACACATACGAACAACCACGGTCGCCACGGCCCGCCGAGGCGGGCCGTGGCGCGTGAACGGCGCTATGCCCTGCGGGCGGCTGTCCTCGCGGGGCCGGCGGACGCCCTTCGCCGCCCCCTGCGACGGGGTCTGCTCGCACCACGAGTAAGAGAGCTCGGTGGTGAAGTCCGTGGCCGCGAAGGGCGCCTGGCCCTGGATCGACATCATGAAGCTGAGCGACTCGCCGGGGGCGATCTCGCCGGGCGAACTGCCGACGCCGCCGATCAGGGCCACGTCGAAGCTGCCGAACGGCGCCGCCGGGTTCCCGTCCTCCTGGAACCGCAGCGTCCACGCCGAGGGCTCGACCAGCCTGAGGCCCGTCACGTTCTCGGTGGCGTTGAAGTAGAGGCCGCTGATGTAACAGGCGAGCGGGTCCTCCTCCGGCACGTTGACGCCGTTTCCGCCGTTTCCGCGGCTGTTGCCGCGGGCGCTATCATCGCAAGGGCCGCGGATGAACTTCGCCGCCGCCAGGGACTTGATCTGCCCGCCCCAGGTATGCGACATTTCGGTGGTGAAGTCCGTATCCGCAAAGGGCTCCTGGCCCTGGATCGACAGCAGGAAGGTGAGCGACTCGCCCGGGGCGATTTCGTACGGGGAATCGCCGACCCCGCCGAGCAGGGCCACGTCGAACGTGCCGAACGGCGCCGCCTTGTCCTCGTCCTCACCGGAATTGAGCGTCCACCCCGAAGGTCCCATGAGCGTCAGCCGCTCGACGTTGTCCGCGGCGTTGAAGAAGATCCCGTTGACATAGTAGGCGTGCGGAACCTCGGTCTGGTTCGACGCCGTGAGCGTCAGCCTGTTGCCGGAAACGTCGAAGGCAAGAAGGGCCTTCAGGTACTCTGCCGGCGTCGAGTCGCTGGAGCTCTCACTGAGGGCCAGGAAGGCCGAGCCCTCCGCGGGCGCGGCCCCGAGGATCAGCCACCCGCCCATCACGCACGCCACCGCCACAGCCACAAGGAGCTTCTTGGCCTTCGTCACTTCCGGTCCCCTTCTATAGAGCCCGCCCGCGTCGCGGACATGGAGTAGCTCCCACCCTCTGGAGGCACTCCCAGCGGCGCTACCGAAGGTTAAGCCTACGGATGCAGGGAAGAAGTCAACCCGGGAGGGCCGAAATCGCCTCTGGCGCCAGCGCCAGGGGCGATTGGGAGACAGGCGGCCGTGCACAACACACTTCCGTTCCTGGGGGTTTTTCGGGAAAGGAGCAAGGTCGCGGAGAATGAAGAATGTTGAGAGCGCTGCGGAGGGCCGGCGATCACAGCCGCTCGGCAATGGCCGAGGCGATGGCCAGGTCTTCCGTGTGCGTAATGGTGATATGCCAATGGGTGATGCCAAGCGCGCGGGCCTTCTCGTCCGTCGTGCCGTGAAGGACGACGCAGGGCTTGCCGGAGGGCTCGTTCAGGATCTCGATGCCCTTGAACGCCACGCCCTCGCGCCACCCCGTGCCGAGGGCCTTCATCACGGCCTCCTTGGCCGCCAAGCGCCCGGCCAGGGTCTCCTCGAACCCCTTCTTGCGGCGCCGCGCGTCCTCGACCTCGGCCGCCGAGAAAGTCCGGTTCAGGAAATGGTCGCCGTGGTCGCGGATCATCCGCCGGATCCGCTCCACCCCGCACAGGTCGATGCCGTGGCCGATTACCATGCACTCAAGATACGCCGCCCGGGGGAACACGCCAAGTGAATTTGGGAGGTGTTACCGCTGGATAGAGAGTGCCGGAGTGCCGGAGTGCCTGAGTGCCTGAGTGCCTGAGAAACAGCAAAGCCACGGCGCGCCTTTACTCCGGCACTCAGGCACTTTGCCGACTGCTGCGGTTGCGTCGAAACAGGCGAAGGCGTAAACTGTGCGGTGCACCACGGAAAGGAGATGCAATGACTCCGCGACAGAGATTCATCCTGGCCCTGGAAGGCAAGCAGCCGCCGGGACGCGTCCCGCACTTCGAGCTCGTCTTCTTCCTCACGATGGAGGCCTTCGGGCGCCTCCACCCCAGTCAGCGGCACTACGGCCAGTGGGGGCAGATGTCCCAGCGCGAGCGGGACCTCCACGTCCGCGACATCGCGGACCTGTACGTCGCGATTGCCCGAAAGTACGAGCACTCGGCCATCTTCTTCCACGGCCCCGGTGGATGGGGCAAGAGCGGCGACGACGAGACTCGCCGCACGCTCGACGCCATCCGCGAGATCTCGGGCATGGACTACTTCCTCATGATCCACGGCGACGCCACGTACTCCATCCCCGACGGCAACCGCATGATGGAGTTTTCGGAGAAGGTGGCCGACCACCCGCAGGAGGTCAAGGACGAGGCCGCCCGCATGGTCGACAATGCCCTGGAGTGGGCCGAGGGGTATCGGCGGCACGGCGTCCTCGACGGCTTCGCCCTCTGCGCCGATTACTGCCTGAACACCGGCCCGTTCTTCCGGCCGTCGATGTTCGACGAGTTCGTGACGCCGCACCTGGCGCGCCTCATCGCCGGCTACCGCGAGATGGGCTTCTACACGATCAAGCACACCGACGGCAACATCATGCCGATCCTCGACTCGCTGGTCTCGGCCCGCCCGCACGCCCTTCACAGCCTGGACCCTCAGGGGGGCGTGGACATTGCCGAGGTCAAGCGCCGCGTGGGCCGCCGGGTCTGCCTCATCGGCAACGTAAGCTGCGCGATGCTCGACACGGGGACCGACGAGCAGGTCATCGCCTCCGCCCGCTACGCCCTGAAGCACGGCATGCCCGGCGGCGGGTACATCTTCTCGACCTCCAACTGCATCTACACCGGCATGCCGCTCGAGCGGTATGAGCTGATGCTCGATGTGTGGCGCAGAGAAGGCAACTACGCTGTGTGAGCGTCTTGCGATAAGAGTACCGGAGTGCCTAAGTGCCTGAGTGCCTGAGTGCCTGAGTGCCTGAGGAACAACAGGAAAAGGAGACAGACCGTGGAGGAAGCGCGTAAGTCCGGGGTTCGCACCTACAGGGACCTCATAGCTTGGCAGAAGGCCATGGCCTTGGCCGAACAGGCGTACCGCGTGACAAGGGCGTTCCCTGACGAAGAGAAGTTCGGCCTGGTGTCTCAGATGCGCCGCGCGGCTGTGAGCGTGCCCTCCAACATCGCCGAAGGTTTCGGCCGCGCCCAGAGGCTTGACTTCCGCCGGTTTCTCGAAATGGCGAAGGGCAGCCTTTTCGAACTCCAGACGCAGGCCGAGCTCTCACGACGTCTTGGCTGGCTGAAGGGCGATTCGCTCGCCGCGATGCGCGACCTGGCCCACGAACTTGACGCCATCCTCTCTGCCCTCATCCGCTCCAAAGGAACCCGTAGCACCTGAATCTGTACCTTTCTGCCGTTCGTGTTTGCCGTTCCTCAGGCACTCCGGCACTCCGGCACTCAGGCACTTTCCTCGTTGCGCACTGCCTGCTATAGTACGGCGATTCGGGCTCAAAATACGGGAGAGCAATGGACATTCTCGACAGCCTCACCCCCGCCCAGGCCGAGGCGGTGACGCATGGCGACGGGCCGCTGCTGGTGCTCGCGGGCGCCGGGAGCGGCAAGACGCGGGTCATCACGCGGCGCATCGCGTACCTGATGAGCCGGGGCGTGCCCGCCTCGCAGGTCCTGGCCATCACGTTCACGAACAAGGCCGCCGGCGAGATGCGCGAGCGGACCGAGGCCCTCGTGCCCGGCGCGAGAAAACCCCTTGTGACCACGTTCCACAGCTTCTGCGCCCGGATGCTCCGCGAGTACGGCGAGAGGCTGGGCCTGGACCCGGCCTTCACGATCTACGACACGGCGGACCAGACGGCGGCCATCAAGCGGGCCCTCGCCGAGCTCAACCTCGACCCGACGCACTTCGACGCCGGCAAGGTGGCCGAGATCATCAGCCGCGCGAAGAACCGGCTTCAGCGTGCCGCCGACTACGGCGCGGCGCGGCGTACGGATTTCCTGGCCCAGCACCTCGCCCGCCTCTACGAGGCGTACGAGGCGATCCTGCGCGAGTCGCACGCGCTGGACTTCGACGATCTTCTGCTGGAGGTCGCCCTGGGCCTGCGCGATAAGGAGGAATTCCGCGAACTGCTGCGTGAGCGGTTCCGCTACCTCCTGATCGACGAGTACCAGGACACGAACCACGCCCAGTACGTCATCGCGCGGGACCTGGCGGGCCGGCGGCGCAACCTCTGCGCCACCGGCGACCCGGACCAGTCGATCTACGGCTGGCGCGGGGCCGAACTCTCGAACATCCTGGACTTCGAAAAGGATTTCCCCGACGCCAAGGTCGTGCGCCTGGAGAAGAACTACCGCAGCACCAAGACCATCCTGGCGGCGGCCGACGGCGTCATCCGCCACAACCGCGACCGCCGGCCCAAGGGCCTCTTCACCGACAACCCGCAGGGCGAGCCCGTGCGGATCGTGCAGACCGACGACGAGGAGGCCGAGGCCGGGACGATCGTGCGGCGCATCGGCGAGCTCAGGGCCGGGGGCCTCGCCTACCGCGACGTCGCCGTCTTCGTCCGCACCGTGGCCCAGACGCGGGCCATCGAAGACGGCCTGCGCCGCGCGCACCCGCCGATCCCGTACGAGATCGTGCGCGGCACGAGCTTCTATGAGCGCAAGGAGGTCCGCGACATCCTCGCGTATCTGGAGATCCTGCACAATCCGAACGACGAGGAGAACCTGCGGCGGATCATCAACACGCCCGCGCGCGGCCTCGGCGACAAGACGGTGGACGTCCTGCTGGCGTTCGCGCGGAA
>JAPLML010000127.1 GCA_026387055.1 Planctomycetota bacterium
CTGCCCGCCGCGCTTACCTTACGAGCAACCCGCGGCACCCCCAAGATCACGTGTAACGGACTCCTGGTGCTCTGTTACTCGTCATTCGAGGGGTGCCACGGGTTGCTCGCAACCCGTGCGCTTCGAGCGGCACGGGCTGCAAGCAGCCCGTGGCACCCATCATTCCACGCGTAACAGAGCACTAGCCCTTCGGCGTGGGCGCGGGGGCCTTCTCGCCGGCGGGCGCCTTGGGGGCGTCGGCCGGCTTGGCCGCCGGCGCCTTCGGCGTCTCCGCGGGCTTGGCTTCGGGCGCCTTCGGTTCGGCCTTCGGGGCGGGCGATTCCTTGGCCGCGCCTTCCTTGGCCTCGCCGGCCTTCGGCTCCGGTTTCTTTTCCTCTTCGAGCGGCTCGTCGGAGAACTTCAGCGGCTTGTAGGCGGCGAGCTCCTCGATGTGGGCCCGGGCCTGGTCGGCCGCGATGGACTGCGGCCACTTCGCGACGACCTCGTTGAGCACCGCCACGCCCTTCTCGACATCGCCCTGCTGAACGGTCGCCAGGGCCGCGCCCACTTGGGCCAGCGGCTCGAAGGCCGTGGCGGACTTGCCCGCCTGCTCGTAAAGCTCCTTCGCCTCGGCCAGGAGGCCGGGCGCCTTGGCCTTGCCCTCGGGCCCGGCGGCCTCCCCGGTGCCGCGGACCACTTCCGAGACAAGGCGGCCGGCCAGGAGCACCTTGGCCGCGGGGACTTCGGCGGCCTGGGGATAGTCTTTCAGGAAGTCGCGGAGCGCTTGGGTGTCGCCGCGCTGCTGGGCCTCGAAGAAGACCTCGGGGGACGAGCCGCCGGCCTTCCCGGGGCGGGACACAACGATCGCAATGACCAAGCCGGCGACGATAAGAGCCGCCACGGCATACCCGAGGGTCTTCGCGTGCGGCCGGGTCCTCTCGACCAATCGCCCGAGCGCATCGGCCAACTCGTTGGTCTGAAGCTCGTGCTTGCGGGTGCTTTTCATCTGACGGCCCCGGGAACGGCGGAAGTCGGCGGCAGGTGCGTCTCGGCGGCCCTTCCGCCCGCCGGCCACACCTCGATCTGAATCTTCGTGCCCCAGTCGTCAAAGACCACGACGTGGCAGGACTCGTTGCCCTTGTTGAACATGAAGCGCTGGCGGCCGTTGGCGAGACTCTCGCGGGCCAACGTCCACCCGAGTTCCGGCATGTGGCGGCGGTAGTACTCCGCCACCAGGGGCACCTCGGCGTCGCCCTTGTACATGTGGCTGATGCGGCGGTTGCCGCCCATCACGGTGTCGTTCGACTTGCCGGGCACGATCTCGAACCCCGCCGGGATGGGGATGTCGGTGAACTTGGGCGGGATCGTCTCCCCTCCACGCTTGTCGCCGTCGCAGCCCAGCGACATCACCAGGAGCCCGACCAGCGCCAGGCCCGCCAGCACCGGCAGCCCGATCGCCGGCCGAAGGAGCCGCGAAACCCGTTGGAATGTTCTCATTTCAATTCATCTCCTTTAACGGCATGGGTCACCAGGCGCTCGGCCGCCGCAAAAGCGGCCGCCACTTCCTCCGGCCCGAGGCCCGCCAGGGCCAGGACGCGCTCGGCGTCGGCCCGCCCGCGCAGGTCCTGCGGCGCATGGCTGTCCGAGCCGAAAATCACCTGGGCGCCGGCCCGGCGCGCCATCTGCGCCACGTGGCCGTTGCCGAGACTATGCCCGGCCCGGCCGGAAATTTCAAGCAATACACCGCGCTCGGCCGCCAGGTGCGCGTCGGCCTCCGTCAGGAGGCCCGGGTGCGCCAGGATGTCGCACCCCGCCTCGATGGCGGCCCGGTTCGTTCCCTCGAGGACCGGCTCGGCGGGCGTCTCGCCGTGCACCACGACGATCCGCGCCCCGAGCTCGCGCGCCCGCGCCACCACCCGCGCGATGTGCTCCAGCCGGCAGTGCGTCACCTCCGCGCCGGCGATCACTTTCATCTGCATCACCGGCGCGAGGTCCTTCGCCGCCTGCGCCAGGAGCGGCACGACCGCCCCGACCGTCGCGGTGTCGACGTGATCGGTCATCGCCAAGGCGCGAAAGCCCTGCACCTCCGCGCGGCGGGCCAGTTCCGTCGGAATGAGGTCGCCGTCGCTCAGGAGCGTATGCGTGTGCAGGTCAATCATAGGGACCCACGGCCCTGCGATGCAAGAGTCTGGTGCGCCCGGGGTGACTCGAACACCCGACCTGCGGTTTAGGAAACCGCCGCTCTATCCTGCTGAGCTACGAGCGCAAGTCCCCTTAGTTTCGCGGTTTATATTTACAACCGCAAAACCGAGTTTCCATGACGACAACCTCGACGACAACCGGACGCCGGGCTATAATGCCTGTCTGAGACCCGCAAGTTCCAGTTGCCATAAGGAGCATCGCCATGCCCGTTCCCCAATCAGCACGCAGGCGCAGACACAAGCCCGCCAAACCCAGTTCTTCGTTTCCCTTAACCCCGCACAACAACGGTCAGTGGTGCAAGAAGATCCGGGGCAAGGTCCACTTCTTCGGCGTCTGGGAAGACCCCCAGGCAGCGCACAACAATTACCTCCTTGTCGCCGCAGACCTGCACGCCGGCCGCCAACCCCGACCGACTGTATCCGCTGGAGGAGCCAGTGTCAAGCAAGTATGCAATCACTACTTGACCTTCCAGGCGCAGAAACTCGACGTGGGCGAGATAGCCCCCCGCTGGTTTGAGGATTGCCGTCGTGTGGCGGAGAGTTTTGCCCGCTCCGTCGGCCCGGGCCGGCTCGTATCCGACCTCCTGCCCGCCGATTTTGAGCAATACCGCCAGAGCGTCATTCGTCACGGCCTCAATGGCAGGGGCAAGGGCTTAGGTGCTCACGCCCTCAGTCGCTGCATCACCGTGATTCGTAGCGTTTTCAGGTACGCCTACGAAACAGACCTCCTCGACAAACCAATGAAGTACGGGAAGGGACTGGAGAAGCCATCCAGCCGGGCAAGACGCAAGGCCCGGAGAGCGGCTGAACTCTCGGACGGCAAGCGTTTGTTGAGCGCCTCACAAATCCGTGCCATGCTTGACGCGGCTAACAGCTCTCTGCGAGCCATGGTTCTGCTTGGGATAAACGGCGGCTTCGGCAATGCCGATTGCGCCAGGCTTCCCGCCGGCGCCGTTGACTTCGGTCGAGCGGTCATGGAGTTCGATCGCCCCAAGACCGGCGTCGAGCGTGTAGTGCCTCTGTGGCCCGAGACAGCAGAGGCATTGCGCCAAGTCCTGGCCAGTCGGCCAACACCCGCAGATGCAGAGTCTGCGGACCTTGTATTCGTCACAACCTTCGGGCACCCGTGGTTGCGAGAGAACGTTCACCGAACGCCCGACAACAGCATTGAGAAGGTCGTTCCCATAGACAGCATTCGGCAAGAGTTTGACAAGCTTCTCGGAAGACTTGGCCTCAAGCGAAGAGGCATCGGTTTCTGCACGCTCCGCCACACCTTCCGCACCTGGGCAGACGAAGTCCGTGACCAGCACGCCATTCACCGAATCATGGGCCACACGATCCCTGGCATGTCGGGCATCTACGTGGAGGAGATTTCGTTGGACCGGCTCCGGGCGGTCGTGAATCACGTGCGGTCCAAACTCTTCGGAACTGCCAAGACTCCCCAACCGGCCACCCCAACGCCAGCAACTGCTACTTGATGAACTCGATGACACCGGAAGAACGGATGCGGTGAGTTTTCGGCGTAGGCATGGGCGGACGGTTCGCCCGTCCCTCAAGGAAGGTTTCCAGGCTCTCGGCGCCGATTCGCCACGAGGAGCGGCGTGCGTTCTTCCCCCGCCCCCCGCTCACGTCAGCCGCCCGTATCTCGCCTGTGTTGATCCACCGTTCCACTGTGTCCCGGGAAACATGTACCATCGCCGATGCCAACCGCCTTGTTCCGGAGATGCCGACCGCTGTGATCTACGGCCCGGTTCCCTACCCGATCCCGGCCAACCATCACGATGCCCAGGGCGGGCCCAGCGACCGGAACTTCGTTCCACGCTTCTCCGAGAAGGGATACGTCGTCCCGGCCTACGAGGCGGTCATGCCCCTCGATGGGACGGTCTGGTCCCCGGCCGGGACGGCCCTTGCCTGGGCAGGGGTTGCACCCGCTGGAACTGCGCACCTTTCACGGCACACGTGGACCGGCCCACCTGGCTCGGAACTTCTGCACGTGCGGTGCGTCTAAGGGTAAGTGCGACCAGTCGGACCCGGCAAAAGGAGACGGTCTCATGAGGAAAGAGTTTCTGGCGTTTTCGGCGGCAATCATTGTTCTGGCGTGCACGTCGGTGGTCTATAGCGCTCCCGACAATGCCCCTCGCGACCACCCTGACCTGGCGAATCTCAAGGGCGAATGGAAAGTCACGTCCGTCGAGGGCGACGGTGTTCTCAGGTGGCAGAAGATCGGCCCCGGCGACACCGTTCGCATCGAGAATGTGAGCCTGCAGCCTGGGGATGCCCTCGAAGCGATTCGCGATTATTACGTGGTGTCTCCACTGAAGACCCCGAAAGAACTGGACGTGACGTTCTGGGGTGAGAATGCCTTCGTAACCCAGCATGGCATTTACAATTTGATCGGGCATACGCTGACTCTATGTATGGCTCCCCGCCCCGCAACGCGCCCGACGAAGTTCGCCGCCGAATCGGGCAAGAGCACGCTTATCGTGCTTGAACACGTGTTCCCGTCAATCGAAATAAGCGGCCGCGTCGTCGACGACGCCACCGGAAAGCCGGTCACCAATTTCAGCACCCAGGGCGGCCAGGTGGACGCAAAAGACCCCGCGAAAATAACCTGGGGCTACTGGATGCAAACGGACGGGACCAATCCCCAAGGAGTATTCTCGGCCCGCCTCGACTGGTCCGGGGGCGGGCGGGCGCGGATCCTCGCCAGCGGCTACGTCTCTCAACCTATCCTCACGGAGTTGCCCAAGGACGGCGGGACCGCAATCACCGGGCTGGTCATCCGGCTGAAGCGCGGCCGCCAGGTCTCCGGGCATGTGCTCGACCACGCCGGCAAGCCGGTGAAGGATGCCGGGGTCTATGTCGTCCTTCCTTCCCTCGGTAATATCACCGGCGGCAAGGCGCGGGACCACGACGGCGCCGAAGACAAGAAGGCCGGCCGGGTTGCGACCGATGCCGACGGCGCTTTCACCGTCACGGGCATCGGCGAAGACGCC
>JAPLML010000247.1 GCA_026387055.1 Planctomycetota bacterium
GGGCCTCGGCACCTTGCTGGGCGACGCCGTCATGTGGCTCTGCGCGCTCGCCCTGTTCTTCTACATGCCCGCCGAGGCCACCATGGCGGCCTGGGCCACGACCTACGTGACCGATAAGGGGATGAAGGAAGGCTCCGCCGCCGCGCTGCTCTCCGGCTTCTGGATCGCGTACACCGCCTCGCGGCTGGTGACCGCCCTCACCCTCCCGAAGGGGAGCGAGACGCTGGTGATCCTCGGACTCTCCCTCATCAGTGTCGGCGTGTGGGTGGCGGTCGTGCTGTGTCGCGGACGGCGGCTGACGGCGGCGCTGGTGATCGCCGTGGGCGTCATCTTCGGGCCCATCTACCCGACGCTCGTGGCCGTTCTGCTGGGGCACTTCCCGGAGTCGCTGCATGGTCGGGCCATCGGGCTCTTCTTCACACTGGGCGGGCTGGGGTGCACGGCGATCCCCATGCTCATCGGCGCCTACGCCCGGCGGACCAGCGTCCAGCGCGGCTTCATCCTGGCCGCCGCCTCCGTCGCCGGCCTCGCCCTCATCGCCCTGCTGCTCCACGTGAAGGCATGATCGCCCCTCCCCCTTCGGCGGGGGCGGGGCAGCGCTCGGTGGACCCTTGAGGGAAGGACGGTGCGGCATGGCACTTATCGCGGCGTGGCTGATCGGCGTGGCGGTCGCGGCGGCGGCCGGTTCGCCGAGCGCCTCATCCTCGACGCCAGGCTGGGCGGGCACGAGCTCGTGGCGGGCGACGTGGACGGCGACGGACGCATCGACATACTTTCTAAGCCGTGGGGCACGCGGCCCTGGAACGCCCTCGGCGGAAAGATGCACGTCGATTTTCTGAGAAACGTGGGGCCGCTGCCCCCCAGGAAGGACAAGCTAGCGCCATGACCCACGCGGACGACCCGAACACGCTGGACTTTTCCTCCCTGCCGCCCTACCAGCCGCGGGCGTTCGTCCCCGCCGGCGCGAACCTGGCCGACGCCCGGACCGTGGTCGGGCTCTACCAGGGGCTGCTGGACCGGCCGGTCGCGTCGGCCGAGGCGCTGGAGCGGTGGCTGCTGGACCGCTCGGAGCTCGACGCGGCGGTGGACCAGCACCAGGCCATCCTTTACATCCGCATGACGTGCCAGACGGACGATGCGGCCCGCGCCGCGGCGTACAAGCAGTTCGTCGAGACCGTGGTGCCGCCCGTCTCGTCGATCTCCGACAAGCTCGACCGCAAGTACCTGGAGGCGCGCCGCACGTGCCCGCTGCCCGAGCGGCGCTACGGCGTCTACGAGCGGCGCGTGCGGGCCGACGTGGAACTCTTCCGCGAGGAGAACGTGCCGCTGAAGACCGAAGAGTCGCTCCTGGCGCAGGAGTACCAGACCGTCACGGGCGCGATGACCGTGGAGTTCCAGGGTGCGGAGCGGACGATGCCCGAGATGGGCAAGTTCCTGCTGGAACCCGACCGCCCGCTGCGCGAGGCGGCGTGGCGCGCGACCGCGCGGCGGCGCCTGGCCGATCGCGACCGGCTCGACGATCTGTTCGAGAAGATGCTCGGGCTTCGCGGCCGGATCGCCGCCAACGCCGGCTGCCGCGACTTCGGCGAGTACCAGTTCCGCGCGATGCACCGGTTCGATTACACGCCGGCCGATTGCCGCCGATATCACGAGACCGTGGCGCGGCAGGTCGTTCCGCTGTGGCGGGAGATCCACGAGGACCGGCGCCGGCGGATGCGCGTGGAGACGCTGAGGCCGTGGGACACGGCGGTCGATCCCGAGGGGCGGCCGCCCCTGCGCCCCTTCGAGCAGGCCGGCCAGCTCGTATCCAAGGCCATTGATGTCTTCCGGCGGACCGACCCGGCGCTGGGCGAGCAGTTCGCCCGGATGGACCGGCTGGCCCTGCTGGACCTCGCGAGCCGCAAGGGCAAGGCGCCCGGCGGGTACCAGGCGAGCCTGGGCGAGGCGAGGAGACCCTTCATCTTCATGAACGCCGTCGGCACCGACGACGACGTGCGGACGCTGCTGCACGAGGGCGGCCACGCCTTCCACTCGCTGGCGGCCGCGGAGGAGCCGCTCCTGGCGTACCGCCACGCGCCGATGGAGTTCTGCGAGGTGGCGTCGATGGGCATGGAGCTCCTGGCCGAGGGGCACCTGGGCGTCTTCTACAACGCCGGCGACCTGAAGCGTTCGCGCCGGCGGCACGTCGAGGGCATCGTGGCCATCCTGCCGTGGGTGGCCACGATCGACGCGTTCCAGCAGTGGATCTACGGCCACCCGGGCCACTCGCGGGCCGAGCGGCGGGCGGCGTGGCTGGAGATTTTCGACCGGTTCAGCGGGGGCGTGGTGGACTGGACGGACCTGGCGGAGGAGAAGGCCGCTTCGTGGCATCGGCAGTTACACATCTTTGAGTACCCGTTCTACTACATCGAGTACGGCATCGCACAGCTCGGGGCGCTGCAGCTGTGGGTTCGCGCCAGGCAGGACGGCGCGGCGGCGCTGGCCGGCTACCGGCGGGCCCTGGCCCTGGGCGGGTCGCGGCCGCTGCCGGAGCTCTTTGCGGCGGCGGGCCTGGAGTTCGACTTCTCGGAGGCGACGATCGGCCCGCTCATGCGCGTGGTGGGCGAGGAGCTTCAGCGCCTGTAGGGGCACGGCAGGCCGTGGTACGTGTTTGGCGCGGGTGGCACGGTCACGCGCCGTTGCGTGACCGTGCTTGTTCCCCCGCGTGACCCTGCACGGCCACGCAACGGCGCGTGGCCGTGCCACCCGGCAATCGGGCATGTCGCTAAACACGTAAATGCCCTGCCGCCGCACACGAGCTCTCGGAATCGCTACGCCCCGCGCCACAGGTCGATCGGCTTGGCCACGCGGCGCGGCTCGTAGGGCCATTCGATGCGGCGGCCGGCGCCGGCCGACTCGTAGGCGGCGCAGATGATGCGGAGGACCTCGCGGCCGTCCTCGCCCGTCTCGACGGGCGTCTCCTTGCCCTGCACGCAGCGGACGAAGTGGGCGAGTTCCTGCGGGAACCCGTAGTTCCAGATCTCCTCGAACATCGTGAAGGTGTAGCCCTTGGTCGTGCCCGCCTTCTCGACGGCATAGCCGTAGCCGGGCTCGCTGTACGTGAGCAGGGAGCTGCCGCGCAGGAGGTCGGCCCGCGTGAACCCGCCGGAGCCGTAGATCTCGCAGCGGTCATCGACGCCGCCCTGCTTGGCCCAGGAGTTCTCGGCCAGGGCGACCTTGCCGCCCTCGTACTCCACGACGCACAGGCTGTGGTCCTCGCCCTTTGTCTTTTCGCCATGCACATAGGTGCCAAGGCTTGCCATGACGCTCCTGACCCGCGGTTTGCCGAGGACCCAGCGGGCGTACTCGATGGAGTGGCAGCCCATGTCCAAGAGGACGCCCCCGCCGGACTTCTCGACGTCCCAGAACCACGGCATGTGCGGGCCGAAGTGCTCCTCGCTCTGCCTGACGAGGAAGACGTCGCCCAGGGCCCCCTCGGCCGCGAGCTGCCGGGCCCGGACGTACTTGGGGGCGAAGCACAGCTCCTCGGCGTACATCAGGAGGACGCCGGCCTTGCGGCAGGCCTCGATCATGCGGTCGGCCTCCTGGAGCGTGCGGCAGAGCGGCTTCTCGCAGACGACGTGCTTGCCGGCCGCCGCCGCGTCGATGGTCGCCTGGGCGTGGAGGTCGTTCGGGATGCCGACGGTCACGAGGTCGACGTCGCGCAAGGCGAGAAGGTCGCGGTAATCCTCGAACGCCTTCGGGATGCCGCGCTCGCGGGCGAAGGCCGCCGCCTTAAGCGGCGTCGGCGAGGCGACGGCCACGACCTCGGCGTCCGCCACCATCTTCATCGCCGCCGCATGGATATCGCCGATGAACCCCGCCCCGATCAGCCCCACGCCGACCTTGC
>JAPLML010000384.1 GCA_026387055.1 Planctomycetota bacterium
CCCAGGAACTCCCCGGGAACTCCCCCATACAGTTTTACTCTGCGCTTTACATTTATCGGCTCTTGGCGTAGAATCCGATAATCTGAGGGGGGGAAGGGTCCGCCCCGCCACATGGATGAGGTTGGCCCAGTGTTCGCAAGAGAATCTGACATGGCGGTGTCCGCTGCTGGCTGGATGAAGTCCAGCGGCATGGCTGTCAAGTCAGAGTTCGTGACGCCGTGGGGTATCTGTGATCTCGTTGGCCTCAGTTTCAACCTCGGCAACGTCGCTCACCGTCTTCAACTGAAACAGACGCGGGGGGTCAGTACAATCACCAGCGCGGTGTTGCTGTTGCATATCCCCGATGTGGAAACAAAGAAGTCGACCACGCTCGATAAACTAGTCCGGCAGTGCTTGCCTTCGATTCCCGAAGAGGTTGTGTGCAAGGAGACGAATCGGCTCATCGCCGATCGCTTCGTGCTATGTTCGTCACGGGGGCGGCTGCAGAAGGTGAACGGTTGGATGCCCCTGCAAGACCGGCTGGTCGCCATTGAGTTGAAGCTATCACGAATAGACGAGGGGATGCGCCAAGCGATGAATAACCTCGGGTTCGCCGAGGAGTCGTACGTTGGCTTGCCGACCGAAGTTGCCCGCCGCGTGGCGTCACACGCATCCCGATGGTCGGACTTCTTCGATGCCGGCGTTGGCCTGCTGAGCGTCGCGCGGCATGGTTGTAAGGTTCTTGTGCCAGCCCGCCAGACCAAGAACTGGACGGATACGGCCATCCAGTTCTACTGCGTAGAGAAGTTCTGGCGCACCCGCATCAGAGGCAGCTGAGCATCAGCGGCTCTGCCACGGCCTCGGGTCTCCGGGCCGTTCCCTCATTATCCAGATCAGGCAGCGACTTGCCCAACGCATAGGCTGCGGAAAGGTCTTGGAATAACGCCATTGAGCGGCCCGCCTTTGGCGCGGAGGCGATGATGTTGAACCACCGCTTGTAGAACGTCGCCACCTGCTCCCTCGCCCGAGCAGGCTCGCTCAGCACAGTGTAGTGCTTCCTGATGTCACCGAATTCAGCATGTGCCGGGTGGGAGGGTGCGAGCTTCGTAATTGCCGAGTCGAGCCATGTCTTGAACTGAGGCCCGACGCCAACACGCCGCCGGAGCGATGGCAGCGCCAGCTTCGCACTGGGTGTCATGGTGGGGCCGCCAGTCAGCAAGTATTGATACATGGACCCGATACCGATTGCTGGGTAATCCACCAGGCCTCTGGCCCATAGCACCAAGTTCAGACCCCAATAGGGGCCGGCAATTCTAATCTTGGGCGAGATGCGCTCGTTCAGTTCCTCATGCAGAGCGATGACGCCAGGGAGCCGCTTGTTCCTAAGGGTGGAAGAACCATTGTCGTCCACCAGGCTCTTGTCCACGACCCAGACCCCATCGGCTTGAGCCTCGTGGTAACACCGCTCGGCCTGGCGGACCTTGGGGTTGCGAGCGGTCTTGCCGTTGATCTGTTTTTGATTGGTGAATATCAAGGGCAAGATAAGATGACCGATAAAGCCAGTCTTGCTCTTCCACCTCCCTGTAGCTGAGGCCATGAGCCGGTTGATCTTGTTACGATCAGCATTGTCGACCAGGGGTATCTGCGGGACGGTTAACCATGCTGGTTCATGTTCAGCAGACTCTTCAAGGACGGCGTGAACGAAGGCCGCTACTTCTGAGGTGACCGGCGTCGCCAAGGACGTGGCCACTTTCTCGAAGGCCTCAAAGCGGGACATGAACGTGAACCACGGGTTGACGCTGGTTTGCTCTTGGCCCCGCCAGTTCCTTCGCTTGACCACGCGCCGTGTCGAGATGTCATCCAGTCCGTCCAAGCACGGGTCTAACCACAGCCTCGACGAGGCGGGCAGGGGAAGGAACTTCGGCGCACGGTCCAGCCGCACTCGGATGATGTCTGAGTCGGGATACACCTTCTTGACGAGGTTGCTCCCATCTTCGCCCGTGATAAATGGAATGTGGTCCGCCATGCCTCACCTCACAGTCTTGCCGTCCGCCGCAAATGGGCGCAGACGTGCTCTGGTTCAGGGAAGATGAACATCTCGCCTATGCCAACCCGCTCCAACTCGTTCAGGAGCGATTCCTTGTGTTCCTTCAGGATCGGGACGTACAAGAGAGAACTGGCCTGATCTCGGTCCAACTCGAACTTGCGCGAGCCGTGCAACGTGAACGCGCCTTGCTGCATAGCGATGCGTTCCGTGTTCCAGGTGGGGTTGATCGCGATGGTTCGCTTCCCCCGGGCATCAACGCGTCCGCCCAGTTTGAAATACGGGCTGATGATCTTTGCATCCTTCTGCGGGTTGAAAACACGCGGTGCTCTCGAATCGACGTTCTGGTTAAGCTCGATGGGGTTCAGAATGACAACCAGGCCATCCGCATCGGGGTCTTTGCTGCACGCGAAGAACAACGCGACAGCCGCGTTCTGGGTCCAATCCAGCAGCCGGGTTGGGAGCCCATAGTGTTGTGCTACCTGCGTCCATGCCAGGTCGTCATCCGCAGCAGGGGGACGTGCCAGCTTCATCTCCAAGAAGCGCTTCATGTCGGCCACGAGCCCCAGTGCCCGCTCCCTTTGGTTGGGATCGTCATAGCGAAGGGCGGATGGCGCAAGCCTGTAATGCACCCGAGGATGGCCCCGAAACCAGAACACCTTGTTCGCCTCAAGGAGCGAGTGGAACACCGCGAAGAAGTCGCCGAGCGTGAGGATTACGTTGTCCAGGTATTTTGGGCAGTTAATCGGACAGCGGCGGTATCGCCGCCTAATCTCGCGGCGGAGTTTCGGTGTTGTTGCTGGCATGCGAGATCATCTCCACAAATGAGGCGGCCGTGTACGACCCAGCGGCAACACTGCTTGCGAACGTTCGCTGGGGCCCTGGCCGACAAAGAGTTCCTGACAAGAGTTCCGGGGAAACAGTATTTATCTCCGTTTGCGTTTGTGGCCGGCCGCGGCCGGTGTCATCAGGCTATTGTCTGAAGTTTGTCGATGGTTGGCAAGCGAAACTTGGGCCGGGGCGCGGCTGGCCTGGTGTTTGCCCGCGGTGGTGTCGTTTCGCGTTGGGTGAAGCCGCCTTTCGCCCCGCATTTCGCGTTAGGGCCCGCGCCGCGGTCGGCGCGGCGACTCTTCGACAAGCGGGGCAGCCAAGAAGCTGTTTCAGAACCGGAGATAGCACGGTGGGCAGTCTTGCCTACCGCGCGCACACGGCCGAATTCTCGCGGCGGGCAAGACTGCCCGCCGCGCGACCCCGCCCTGAAGGGCGGTTCTGAAACACCTTGAATGTGAGTGGCGCCGTTTTCTGTCGTTGAATCCGCAATTGGCAATCCGCAATTCCTACGCGGTCGCCTCGCCACGGCGAGTCTTCGACTGCGGATCCCCGCCAAACGGGTCGCGGCTGAACTTGCTGCATTCATTTTCCAGGTTTTGCATTTCGAGATTGACAGCCCAAATTCCGCAGGGTACGTTGAAGCGCTGGGAGGGGCGAAGCGCAGTGGGGGTTTCACCATGTGGCCGGGGCGTCCGTTGACCAAGATCGGGTGGAACAGGCGCTGGCTTCTGCTGGCGCTGGCGATCTCGGCTGCGCCCGTCGCGTTTGGCGCGGCGGCCCTCGGCGCCGAGCGGCCGCCGGCCAAGGTCGACGCCGAACGGCCCCCGGCCAAGGTCGACGCCGAACTCGCCCGCCTGCGCGACTTCCTGGTGGGCGCCGATCGCACGCCCGGCACGCGTCGCGACGCCGCCGAAGTGCTCATCGAGAAGGACAACAACGCCGCCCGGGCGATCCTGGTGGAAGTCCTGTCGGGGCCGACGCCGTCGGAGCCTGTGCGGGCGGTTGTCGAGGCCATCGCCGCCCGCGACACGGCCCACGAGGCGCTCGTCGATCCGCTCTTCCGGCTGCTGAAGAGCGAGGACGAACCGACCCGCCGCGCCGCCGCCTTGGCCTTCGGCGCCTACCAGGGCAATGACAAGGTCCTCAAGGGTCTCAAGGAGCTGGCGGTTGCGCCCGACGCGTCCGTGGGCACGCGGCTGGCCGCGATCGTGGCCCTCAGCCAGTTGATGGACAAGCGTGCGATCGACGGGCTGGTGCAGATGACGGCCGACGCCAAGAGCCCCGTGGCCGTTGCCGCGGCCGAGGCCCTGGCCGACATGACCGGCATCAAGGACCCCGGGCCCGGGCGCGACGTCTGGGTGGAGTGGTGGAAGCATCGGCAGGACGAGCCGGAGTCGCGGCTCCTCGGGAACCTGCTGCGGCGCTTCCGGGATGATGGCAAGCGCCGCGAGGTGATGCTCGACCGCGTCCAGACGCGCCTCATCCGCCAACTGACCGACACCTATGAAGCGGCCGATATCAAGGAGAAGGGCAAGCTGGCCCTGGCGCAGCTTGAGGACGCGGTGCCGCAGGTCCGGGCTGTGGCCGCCCGCCAGGCGGGGGCGATGGCCAGGGGCGTCCTGACTTCCGGCAACGGCGAGGCCCGCAAACCGTACCAGGAACTGCTGGCGGCGCTCATGAAGCATCTGAGCGACGAGTCGCCGACGGTCCGCGCCGCTTCGGCCGAGGCCCTGGCGGCCTGGCAGGAGACGGCGGCGGGGCAGGTGCTCCTGGCGCTGCTCCAGTCCGAGAAATCGCCGGAGGTCCGGGCGGCGGTGGCGTCGGCCCTCGGCAACCTGAAGGTGATCGAGGCCGCGCCCATTCTGACGGACATGCTCGAATCGGCGAAGGAGGTCGAGGTGATTCGGGCGGCCGGGGCGATCGGCCAGATCGGCGAGAAGAGCACCCCGACGGCGGTCTCGCTCGAAGCCGCCCTGAAGGCCCTGAGCCGCCTGGCGCGGACGGCCGTCTCGGCGCCGGTGCGCGAGGCGGCGTGCCTGGCGCTGGCGAAGATCGCGCCGCCGTCGGCCGAGGAGATCCTGGCGGGCGCGCTCGAGGACCCGTCGCCGAGCGTGCGGTTCGCCGCCGCCCAGGGCCTCGGCAACCTCAGCAAGGTGGCCGACAAGACGATCACGGCCCTGTCGGCCCGGCTCCAGGACGAGAACAAGGGCGTGCGGCAGGCGGTGGCGGCGGCGCTCGCCAAACTGGACGGCCCCGAGGCCGCTCACAAGATGGCCGACCGCCTGAAGGCTGGGGCGGAGACCGAGCCCGCGGTGCGGACGGCCCTGTGGGATGCCATCCGGGCGCTGGCCGATCGCGCCTCCGCGCCG
>JAPLML010000666.1 GCA_026387055.1 Planctomycetota bacterium
GCACCGCCCAGTGGTACGCCCCGTCCTTGACGACGCTCGGCGCCTGGCAGACGAGCGAGAAGGCGTTGCCGCCGGTGATCGCCGGGAACCGCGCGCCGGGGTATCCCCAGCCTTCAACGCCAGGCAGGCCGGCGCTCAGGCCGTTGGACTTCATCTCGTCCCAGTCGGCCTGGATGGTGGAGATCGTGAGGCCGTCGATCATGGCGTCGCCCTTGTAGCAGACGAGCGTGGCCGACTTGACCACGCGGCCTTTGAGCGCCGCCGTGTCGAACATCATGGCCACCATGTGCTGGTTGCCCTTGATGCGGATCTGGGAGCTTGAGCCCGCGTTGAGCTTGATCTCGCCCGAGAGGAGGACGATCGAGTTGTCCTTCGTCACCTCGACGCGCGTGGGCTCCTCGGCCAGGGCGACGGCGGCCGCGAGCAGGAAGGCAAGAAGGCACGTAGGCCGGGGCAACGCCCCGGCACTTCGGCGCAACGTGTAAATCGGGATGCCGGGGCTGCGCCCCGGCCTACATGTTACCTCCATCCAAGAATCGTGAGGACAGGAGTTCTCATGGGCGGCTCCTTAAGTGTGCATCTAACGTAACCCGTGCGGCGGCGGGATGCAAGGCGCCGGCCGGGGTGAGGGCCATGTGAACCCTCGCCCTTGACGGGAGAGGGTGGCGAAGCCGGGTGAGGGTGAGCGCCGTGAGGCCCCCTCACCCCCGTCCCCTCTCCCGCGAGGGGAGAGGGGGTCGCTATGCGACATCGCCCGCGTGATAGGAAGTGAGCGGGCGGCGCGGTAGAATGTTACCGCCTCCGGTAAAGGGAACCGACATGCGACACCTCCTCATCGGCGTTGCCCTCGGCGTTCTGGCCACCTGCCCTGCCCTCGCGGCCGACGAGGCCAAGCTACCGCGGATCGAGGTGGCGCCAAACTTCAATGCGGCGAGCGTGTATGTCTACTTCGACGGGCAGGAGGGCAAGGTCGCCACGTGCCGCATGGAGTACAAGGCGGGCGAGGCGAAGGAGTTCCGCCCCGGCCATCCGTTCTCGCGCACGGGCAAGGGACGCTTCGCGGCGAGCATCTTCGGACTGAAGCCTGACGAACCGCTCGAGGTCCGCGCGACGCTCGATGACGGCGCCGGCAGCGAGAAGGTCCTCGCGGCGGCCGTCCGCACGCGGAGCGAGAAGTTCCCCGCCGGCGCCGGCAAGACGTACTACGTCGGCCCCGGCGGCGACGATGCCAACGCGGGCACGCGCGAGAAACCGTTCAAGACGATTCAACATGCCGCGGACCTCGCCGAGCCGGGCGACACGATCCTCCTCTTGGCGGACCGGCCGTTCTTCGAGAGCGTGTCCGTCAAGCGGTCCGGCCGGCCCGACGCGTACATCACGCTCAAGGTGGCCCCGTCGGAGTTGGCGAACATCACGCTCCGCCCACGGATCATCGGGTGGGGCAAGGCCGCCGGGCCTTGGCAGGAGGCCGCCAAGGACATCTGGGCCTGCGACGAGAAGCGGCCGGTCGGGGCCGCGACCGTGGCGCCGGCCGGCGAGGGGACGCTGGGCGACCGGGCGTACCATCATGGCTCGCTCGACGAACTCAAGGCCGCCGAGGCGTCTCTCGTGCCCGGCTGGTGGCAGGACGCGCCGGCGGGCAAGCTGTACCTTCGGCTCTCCGAGGGCAAAGCCCCGGCCGCCTCCGAGATCCGCCTGGGCGTTCTGAAGTCGGGCCTGGTCTTCGAGAACGCCGCGCACTGGATCGTGGAGGGCATCGGCTTCGAACTCTTCGGCGGCGGACCATACGGGCGCGGCATCGACATCATCAATAGTAGTAATATCATTGTGCGGGAATGCCGGTTCGACACGATGCGGACGGGCGTCGCCATCCGCAAGCCCCGCTCGACCCACTGCCTCATCGAGCGATGCCGCTTCAGCGATTCCGGCATCTGGAACTGGCCGTGGAAGGCCGTCAAGGGCCACGACACCGAGGGCGGCGGCGTGGACCTCCAGGGCGGCGGGGGGAACGTCGTCCGGTTCTGCAACTTCAGCGGCATGTTCAACGGCGTCGCCGCCAGCACCTGGGGCGACCTGGAGAACGAGGCCCTGAACCGCGACCTTGACATCCACGACAACTTCTTCACCGAGATCGGCGACGACCCGCTGGAACCCGAGGGGGCGTGCATGAACGTCCGGTTCTGGAACAACCGGACCGACAACACGCTCCAGGGCATCTCGCTCGCCCCGATTACCGTCGGGCCGACCTACGTGGTCCGCGACCGGTACGTCAACTTCCGGGGCACGGCCGTCAAGGTGAGCGTGAACTCGCGCGGCGTGGTCTACCTGTACCACGTCCTGGGATGGACCAACCGGGCGGACGCGAACGCCATGGACGTCTCCGGGCCGTGGGACAACATGCATTTCCGCAACTCGATCCTTCGCGGCACGAGATATGTGATCGAGGACTTCCGGCCGCACCCCATCGGCTGCACGGTCGATTACTGCGACCTTTTCACGACGGGCCGCGTGTTCATCAAGTGGTCGAACCAGCGGTACGCGGGACTGGAGGACGCGCCGGCGGCCACGTTCGGCACGCACAACCTGCGGGTCGAGCCGTACCAGAAGATCGAGGACGGCCGCCCGGCCGACCTTGCCCCCCAGCTCATCGACGCGGGCGTCGCCATCCCCGGCATCAACGACGACTTCAAGGGCAAAGCGCCGGACATCGGGCCGGAGGAAGTGCGGTAGTTGTTGTCGTTCTCTGTGCTCTCTGTGGTGCAAAACGATTCCGCGGCAGGCCCAAACTAATCTTCAAGGGCCGCGAGGCGGTCCTTGGCGGCCTGGTAGGTGGGGGCGAGTTCGAGGACGCGGCGGTAGAGGGCGACGGCGTCGTCCTCGGTGACCGAGACCTCGCCCGTGGCGACGGCGTCCTCGTACGCGAGGCCGAGGTTGTAGAGCACGTCGGGATCGTTCGGCGCGAGGCTGCGGGCCCGCTCGAACGTCCGCAGGCAGTCCTTTGAGCGGCCCATCGCCGCGTAGCACATCCCCAGGGCGATGGCCGTGTCGACCTGCGTCGGGTCGAGGCGCTGGGCCCGGTCGAGCGCCGCCATCGCCGCCTCATGCTGCTGGAGTTCGTAGT
>JAPLML010000675.1 GCA_026387055.1 Planctomycetota bacterium
GTGGCGCAGACGGGCATCGAACCCGTCATCACGGTCGCCACCAGTGCCACCACTGAAATCCGGGACCCGCCCACGTCGCTTCTCCTCAAGAGACCGGGCAAGAATACGGACCGACGGCGCCCATGTCAAGCGCAAGTTCGCCGGTGCAAGTTTGCCGGTCTTCGCGCCTGTACGAAAGCGTGACACCCCTCGGATGACGTGCACCCGCGCGACCGCACAGCCGGACAAACCGGCCGTGGCACACGGGCTTCTTTGCCCCGCCCTCCGCATTCCGCCCTTCACCAGATCCGTTCGACCCAGCCGGTATCGACGCGGCCGGAGTTGAAGTCGGGGTTCGACATGATTTCGATATGGATCGGCACGGTGCTCTTTACGCCCTCGATGGTGAACTCCGTCAGGGCCCGCTTCATCGTGGCGATGGCCGCCTTGCGGGTCGGACGGTGGACGATCAGCTTCGCGATCATCGAATCGTAGTGCGGGCTGATGGTCCACCCTTCGTAGCAGTGCGTGTCGACACGGACGCCCGGCCCGCCGGGCAGACGGAACTCCTCCAGCTTGCCCGGCGACGAGCGAAAATCATTCAGGCAATCCTCGGCGTTGATGCGGCACTCGATGGCGTGCCCGCGCTGGACCACGTCCCGCTGCCGCAGGCCCAGCGGTTCCCCCGCCGCCACGCGAATCTGGGCCTGCACGAGGTCCAGCCCCGTCACCATCTCGGTCACCGGGTGCTCGACCTGGATGCGGGCGTTGACTTCCAGCAGGTAAAACGTCTCCTTCGCGTCGACGAGGAACTCGACGGTGCCGGCGTTCGTGTACTTGGCCTCCAGGGCCATCCGCACGGCGGCATCGCACAGTTTCTCGCGCGTCTTGGGGCTGATGGCCGGCGACGGAGATTCCTCGACGAGTTTCTGGTGGCGGCGCTGGAGCGTGCAGTCGCGCTCCCACAGGTGCACGCAGCCGCCCGCGTGGTCCGCCAGGACCTGGACCTCCACGTGCCGCGCGCCTTCGATATACTTTTCGAGATATACCCGTCCATCCTTAAACGCGGCCTCGGCCTCCGACCGCCCCTGCCGCACGGCCTGGACGAGGCTGATGTCGTTGCGGGCGACCCGCATGCCGCGCCCGCCGCCCCCCGCCGCCGCCTTCACCAGCACGGGGTAACCGATCTCGTGGGCGATGCGGATGGCCTCGTCTTCGCTCTCGAGGGCCTCGCTCGAACCGGGGATCGTGTAGATCTTCGCCTTCTTCGCCAGGCGTTTCGCCTCGACTTTGTCGCCGACACGGCGCATCGCCTCGACGCTCGGACCGATAAACTCGATATTGCACGAGCGGCACACCTCGGCGAAGTGCGGGTTCTCGGCCAGGAAACCGTAGCCCGGGTGGATGGCGTCGACGTCGGCCACCTCGGCCGCCGAGATGAGCCGGGCGATGTTCAGGTACGACTGGGCCGGCGCCGGCGGGCCGATGCAGATGGCATCGTCGGCCATCTCCAGGTACCGGGCCCCGCGGTCGGCCTCGGAATAGACGGCGACCGCCTCCAGGTCCATCTCACGGCAGGCCCGGATGACCCGCAAGGCAATCTCGCCGCGATTCGCCACCAGGATGCGTGAGAACATGCCTGCCCCCGCCCTAGTCCGGCCGGACCACGAACATCGGCAGCCCGAACTCCACCACCTGCGCGTTCTTCGCGAGGACCTTTTCGATCGTCCCGCTCATCTCCGCCCGGATTTCGTTGAAGACCTTCATCGCCTCGATCATGCAGACGACCGTCTCTTCCGTCACGTGGTCGCCGACCTTGACGTACGGCTCGGCGTCCGGGCTTGGCGCCGGATAAAACGTGCCGACCATCGGCGAGTTGATCGTCGGGAGCTTCCCTTCCGCAGCGGGTGCGGCCGGCGCCGGCGTTGCCGAAGCCCCCGCCAGGACCGGCGCGACCGCCACCGTCGGGGTCACGGCCCCGGCCTTCCGCAGGCGGACCACGAGGTCTTCCTGCTCGATCTCCAGTTCCACGAGGCCGTGCTCGTTCATGAGCGCCAGAAGCTGGCGGACCGATTCGACGTCGACCTTGCCTCCTCCCACGCCCTTCGCGCCTCTTTCGTCTCCCATGGCATTCTCCCGCTGCGAATCGCCCGACTCTTGCCCGGAAAAGAGGCCGCCCCTACAGAATCATCGCCCCCAGGTCCTTCTCCACGTGCGTCAGGACTTCGTGACCCGTGGCGGTCACGAGCACGTCATCCTCGATCCGTATGCCGAACCGGCCCCGCAGGTAGATGCCCGGCTCAACGGTGACAACCATGCCGGGCTCCAGCAGCCCCTTGCCGACCCGGGGCCCCAAGGCCGGCGCCTCGTGAACCTGCCGACCGATGCCGTGGCCCGTCCCGTGCTGGAACTGCTCTCCGAAACCGGCTTCGGTAATGACGCGACGGGCCGCCGCATCGACCTCTGCAAGCGCAGCGCCCGGCTTGACGCAGGCAATGGCGGCGGCCTGAGCCTTATGAACCAAGGAGTATATCCGCCGCGCGTGAGACGAAATCCTACCGGCAAAAAGCACCCGTGTCAAGTCGCACACGTAGCCGCCCACCTTGGCCCCGAAATCCACCAAGAGGACTGACCCGTGCCGCAGCCGCTTCCGGCCCGGCCGGGCGTGCGGCTTCGCCGCCGAGGCGTCGATGCCGACAATCGTCGGGAATGACGACCCCTCCGCCCCGGCCAGGCGCATCTGGTGGTCGAGCTCGGCGGCCAACTCCTGCTCGGTCATCCCCAGCGCGACGATCTCGCGGAACACCGCCCACGCCTCCTCGGCCACGCGGACCGCTCGGCGAATAGCCTCCTGCTCCGAGGCGTCCTTATGCACCCGCAGGCTGCTCAAGGCGCGCGGCACGGGCGCCAGGCGGACGCCTTTCAGGCCCTTCCGCATGCGCGAAAGGAGCGAGACCATCGTTGTGTCCGGATCGAAACCCAGCCGCTTCACGCCCTTACGTCGGACGATTGACGCGAGGGCCTCGACCAGGCCAGCCCGCCGCACTACGAGCGCAAAGTCAGGGCACTCGGCCTCCGCCTGCTCGGCGTAGCGGAAGTCCGTCAGGAGCCAGCCCTTGCCGCTTCCGACCAGGAGCCAGCTATCCTCGCCCTTGAAGCCCGAGAGGTAGCCGACATCCAGCGGATCGGTGACCAGAAGCGCCTGTACCTTGCGCCGCCGAAGCTCCGGCCGCAGGCGTCGGACACGGTCGGCGATGATTGGATCGCTGATGGGCATCTTTGAGAATTCCTCCTTCGCTGGCGTTCCTGGCTCTGACAGCGCCAAGGTCCATCGACGTAAGTCCAGTCACCACTGTAAGTTAGGAATGGGTTAGGGCGTGCCGAGAACCCACGCATATTTTCGCAAGATTCTTCCGATTTTCCACTTGACGTTAGGCACTCGTTAGCCTAACATATTGCTAACGTCTTGCAGTACGGTGATCTTTGACAATCGGGCAACACGAGACAAGGCGCTTATAGCGGCCGTCAAGCCGGAGTGCAAGGAAACTTCCTCCGGCATTCAGACGACCGACAACGAGCGACCGGTCCTTCGAGTCCGGACCGCCGTCCGCCATGCGATTAGCGGGACGAGGCGAGGGCGAGG
>JAPLML010000296.1 GCA_026387055.1 Planctomycetota bacterium
CGGTCCTTCTCCAGCAGTTCGCCCTTCATGCGCTTGCCGCCGATGTACATGGCGAAGTCGCGGATGGCGGCCGACTTCGGCAGCGGAAAGATGTAGGTGCATTCCAGGTTGGAGCTCGTGGAGTTCTGGAATTCCTGGACCACGTGCGTGGTGGCCGCCTGGTTGTCGATCGTCGTATCGACGCGCAGGTACTTGACCGCCAGGGGCGGAAGGCTTTCGTCGGCCGGAATCAGGAGGCCGGCGGCGAGGGCGGGGCTCGCGAGGGCGCCGATTGCCGTCATGAGGATGGCCGCTGATACGAGTTGTGCGAGTTTCATGCGTATTCCCCTTCTCAACAACGCGCTCCCCTTCGGGTCGCGGCTAAACTTGGGTGCTGTTGTTTTCTTGCCGTTCAATCCGCAATCCGCAATCCGCAATCCGCAATCTGCAATCTGCAATCACTTCTCGGCCTGGCACCCGAAATGCACGATCGCCTCTCCCAAGCTCACGCCGTCGCCCACGAGGCCGGCGCTGCGCATCCGGATGCCCGTGCCGCTGCCGGGCGTCTCGCCGCGGTAGCTTCCCGCGCGGCGGATGTGGCTCAGGAACTGCGCGGCCACGCTGTCGGGCATCGTCCAGGGACCGCGAGCTCCCTTGAACTTGACCACGAAGTCCACCGCGTAGGCGTCGATCAATTTGGGCAGGAGCGCGAGGGCGAGATCGGAGCGGCCGAAAAACTCCGCCCCGAGTCCGCGGCCCGCGTAGCGGTCGGCGAAGATGAAGCCGACGCAGTCGCGCGGCACCTCAGGGACGATGGTGCGCCGCACGGCGTCGAGTTCGCGCCGCACGGGCGCGGCCTTGAGGCCCTCCTCCAGGCTGCCCGTCGCGCTCTCCGTGCCGAGGTCGGCGTTGTGGCGGGCCACCTCGCCCCATACCGCCCCTTGGTCGGCGCCCTTGCGCATCTCCTTCTGGATCGACTGCGGCACGAGGGCCTGGGCCGGCGCAAAGCCGGCCTTGCCTGCCCAGCGATGCTGTTCGACGCAGAGAACCGGCACGTCGATTCGCTGACCCGGCGCGAGGAGGATGTCCTGGCGGACGGTGCGCGTCTGCTTGCCGCCGGAGATCACCTCGCCCGCCATTACGAAGACGTAGTCGTCGCGGCTGCGGTTCTCCATGACCACCAGGGGCACCGTGCCGCCGCCGTCGCGCTCGTAGACCAGAAGCACCCCTTTGGCGATGGCGGGGTCCAGCGTCCACCAGCGCCCCTGGAGCACGTTGTCCCGGTGCAGCACGAGCGGGTAGACGGCCAGGCGCCCGTAGACGAGCGCGCGGCGGACGTCAAGGTGGTCAAGGTATCGCGCGAGTTCCGGTACGTGAGCGCTCGGCGGAGGCGGCGGGGGCGGCGGAGGAGGCGGAAGGATGCGCACGTCCGGCGGCATGCGCGCGGGCGGCGCGCCCTTGAATTCCTCTTCAATGTACGATGCGGCGGCGGTTGCGGCGAGGACGGTCAAGGCGAGGACCAGCGCCCAGCCGACGCAGAGCTTCGTTCTCGCACTCATAGGACGGCCCTCTCGGGTTCTGTGTAGGATTAGACGTGAGCGGGCCGGCCAGGTTCCATCGAATCCGGAATGCGAAGTGCGTGGTGCGTAGGTAACCGGCGCCTGCGCGGCGCGCAAAAAAAAAGGGCAAGACCAGGGGGGTGGTCTCGCCCGAGTTGCGGGGATAGACAGCGCTGGAGATCCGTCCCCGCCCGCCTATCCCTCTCGCCCTCGCGGGCGTTTTCCTACAGAGGTGGCTCGTTCCTTAATTGGGAGTTAAGGGGTTGTGTGGCAAGGCGCCTGGATCTCTCGTCGCACCCGGGGGAGGGCTGTGCGTGAAGTCGCAAGCGGTGCCATTAAAGAACGAGCCAGTAAGTAGATTGGTGCAACGGCTATGCCAGAGTGCTTCCACCGGTTGAAGAATTCTCCGCAACATGCCTAAAACCTTGTAAATGAACGACTTGCGCTGACATTCATCCCGCTGTTTTCTCAGGCGCGGTATGGTCCACCACCCTCCTTTGTTTCTTCAAAGCATCAACCACGGCCGACTTACGCCAAAAGCCTCTCCTAACACCTTGTGCAGAAAAGACTTGCAGAAAGGTTGTGTTTGCGGGACTAATGTTGCCTCAAGACCACGGCGAGGGTCGTCTCCAACGACCGAGTCGGGGGCCGTAGGGTCACGGCATGCCGTGCACCTACAAGTAGCCTCCGTTGGGGCGGAACCAGCCGCCTACCCCTACAGGATGTTGCCCGCACCCGAAAAAGAATGATTGACAAGGTCCGATAAGTTTGCTAAAGATCACCAATCAGGGAAGCCGAGAGAATATGGCGAGCGGGAAAATGGCCCTTCTCAGTATTGGCAGAACGAGGTACACTTCCGTGGCGGTCGCAGACTCGGGATGAGGGGGAGGGAGAAGGCGATGCGCACGATCACTATCTTCAACCACAAGGGAGGTTGCGGCAAGACGACGACGGCCATCAACTTGGCATCCACCCTCGCCGGCACCAAGCGGCGCGTGCTCCTGGTGGACCTCGACCCGCAGGCCCATTCCACCGTGGGCTGCGGTGTCAGGGAAGAGGAGGTGGAGTTGAGCACATGGGACGTGCTCAAGGGCACCGGCGCCGCGGATCCGCCGCTGGGGCTGGCGGACATTGCGTGGGAGGTTTTCGAAGGCTTTTACCTTGCCCCGGCCGGCGTCGGCCTGGCGACGATCGAGCAGACGCTCGCGGGGACCGAAGCGCGCGACGAGCGCCTGAAGCGCCTGACCGAGCGCCTCGACGGCACGTACGACTTCGTCCTGATCGACTGCGGGCCGGGCCTCGGCCTCCTGGCCGTCAACGCCCTCATGGCGGCGCGCGAGGTCATCATCCCGGTCGACCTGGGCTTCTTCAGCATCTACGGGCTCGCCCGCACGCTTCAGGCCCTGGAGATGGTGACCGAGCGGACGGGCCACAGCCCCGTCGTGCACGTCCTGGCCACGATGTACGACACCCGCGCGCGGACGATGCGGCGGTCGCTGGCGGCCTTGCGCAATCAGTATGGACCGAAAGTTCTTGATACCGTCATACATTTCAACGTGGACCTGCGCGAAGCGGCCGCCATGGGGAGCCCCATCGCCGAGTTCCGCCCCCGGGCGCGCGGCCACGAGGACTACCGGGCCCTGGCGCAGGAGGTCCTGGCGAGCGGCCTGCACCTGGAGTTCGAGTCGGCGGCGCGCGAGGAGGTCGAGGACGGCCAGCGCGAGGAGGCCGTCGTCGACCGCAAGGTCGAGGCCGTCTACGGCGCGATCCCCATCGACAACGGCGTCCGCTTCGTCTGCCACGCGCCCGGCGCCACGCAGGTCCGGGTCGCGGGCGACTTCAACCAGTGGAGCACGGCCGAGCCCGAAAGCGCGATGGCGCCGACCGACGTGCCCGCCGTCTGGCGCAGCGAGTACCGCCTGCCCCCCGGCCGGTACGCGTACCGCCTCGTCATCGACGGCCGCTGGTGCTGCGACCCCGCGAACCCTTACGTCGAGAGTAACCCGTACGGCGAGCTGAACAGCGTCGTCGAGATCCAGTGACCCGGGTGGGGTCCTGTTTATGGACCGGAGCAGCCTGACGGGCCCGAAGCGCCGTTTCGCCGGTCGCCGCGAGGCGACGGCCGTGCGCGAGGACCCGCTCGACGCCCTGGCCGACGCGCTGCTGGCGCCGCGCGTCTCGTCCGCGTGCCCCCCGCCTCCCGTGGCTGTGCTCGAAGCGCGCGACGTTGCCGCGCCCTCCGATGCGGCCGCCGCCCCCGACGGACTCTACGTGCTCGTTCCCGCCGGCATCGAGCCGGACGATCGGCGCCGCGCGGTGCTGGAGGCCGCGCGGCACCTGGCGCCGCGGAATCGGCCGGCGGCGATCTTCGTGTTCGACGGGCCGCACGTCGAAGCCCACGTCCTCGGCGAAGTGGCCTGCGGGCGCCTGGGTCCCCAGAACTACCTCACGGCGGCCGACATTGACCGCACCATCGCTGACCTCGTGGGGCAGTGTGCCCAGGTGGGCGTGGCGCTCGTGGGCGAGGTGAACGGCGAACTCAAGCACCTCGGCCCCGCCGCGCGGCAGACGGTTTTTGTCTCCCGGCCGGATGCCGAGAGCCTTGTTGAGACCTACCGCGAACTGAAAGTCTGGCGCCAGGGCGGCGCGCGGTCGGGGGCGTCGCTCCTCGTGCTCGGCGGCGATGGCGGCGACGAGGCCGGCCGCGTGCACCGCCGCCTGCGAAAGACGGTCCGCGCGTTCCTCGGCTGCGACCTCGCGATCCAGGGCTATCTGGCGTCGGGCGCCCTGGCGGAGCATGCGGAGCCGCTGTGCATCTTCTCGCAGACGCCCGCCGACCAGGTCTGGCCGCGCCTTCTCGCGTGTGCCGCCCGTCGAGAGCCTCTGGGTCGAGCGACGGCCGGCCTGTCCGGCCGTGTTGCCGAGTGTCCCGGCGATGCCACCCAATCGCCGTGTGCCGCCGGATCGCCGTGTGCCGCGGCCGGCGTGTCCGGCCGTGTCATTGAGCGTCCGAGTGATGCTCCGCGCCGGGACCACGGTGTGTGGGCAAACACGGCCGAGGGCGGCTGTGTCACAAGCGCGCCCGCGGCCCCCGCCGTCCCGGACGTCTGCCCCGTGTTCTCCGTATGGAATCCGGCGGACAGGGCGGAACTCCTGGCGGCCGGCGGGAATCGCGGCCGAGGCGCGGGTCTCGGCCGTGGTCCTCGTGCCGCTCGAGTCGCCGCCGGGCGATGGCCCCCGCCGGTTCCTCCCCGTCCGCATGGGCGGCCACCGCGGCGTCGTGATCCTGCCGTGACCAGCAGCATCCTCTCATGCCGGGCCGCACGCCCACGCTTCGCAAGGAGGTGGGCAGCTTGCTCGAAAGCGCCCAGGGGTCGGCTTGACAGCGGCATTTCCGACGGATACCCTTTCACGCCATGAAACGACCGAGTTGGGACGAGTATTTCATGACGATCGCGGCGGACGTTGCGCGGCGGTCGACGTGCCTCCGCCGGCAGGTGGGGGCGATCCTCGTCGTGGATCGGCGGCTCCTTTCCACGGGCTACAACGGAGAGCCGACCGGCGTGCCGCACTGCGCGGAGAGCGGGTGCCTGCGTCAGCAGATGGCGGTTCCGTCGGGCGAGCGTCACGAGCTGTGCCGCGGGCTGCACGCCGAGCAGAACGCCATCATCCAGGCCGCCAAGCACGGCGTGCGGATCGACGGGGCGACGCTCTACACAACGCATCACCCTTGTTCTATGTGTGCGAAGATGGCGATCAACGCGGGCATCAAGCGCATTGTCTGCCAGCAGGACTATCCCGACGACCTCGGCAAGACCATGCTTCGGGACGGGGGTGTGCGGCTGGAGGTGTTTCAGCCGGCGAAGGAGCAGTAACACCCCCGAAATCGCGGTTCCGGCAGTCAAAGCCCCCCCCGCCGATGGCAAATGTGGCGCGGGCGGTGAAATGGGGTGGAAAGAAAATCTTCTCGGTGGGGAAGTTGGCTCTATTAACCACAAGGTATTGTGGTAGAAGTGCTTAGAACTTTCCCGTGATGTGCGGACGCGAGCCCCTTTGAGCCCCCCTCCAGAAAAGCTTTGACACCCCACATGCTGTATGCCTAATATCTCTGCCGACGATATGCGGTAGTCAAAAGTGCACTTTCTCGTTTTTTGCCTGAAGATGGCCGGGCAAATCAGCCGATGGCCTGCTATAGTAGTGAGGCCCAAGATGTTGTATGCTTGGGCCAGGCTCGGGGGTGATGGGGCCAAAGTCGGGAGCGCGCGGCGATGGAATGTCCGTTCTGTCATCAAGATAATGACAAGGTTGTCGACTCGCGCGCCAGCGGGCCGGCGATTCGACGGCGGCGGGAGTGCCTGGCCTGCGGGCGCCGCTACACCACCTACGAGCGGGCTGAAAGCGAGCCGCGGCTGCGGGTCATCAAGAAGGACGGCACCCGGGAGGCCTACGACCGCGCGAAGATCCGCCGCGGGCTGACGCTGGCCCTGCACCGGCGGCCCGTGCCCACTGAAAGGCTGGATCAGATCCTCCAGGAAATCGATGACGAGCTCACCGCCGCGTACGACGTCGAGATTCCGAGCCGGGCCATCGGCGACCTGGTGATGCAGAAACTCAGGAAGGAGGACCAGGTGGCGTATGTCCGCTTCGCCAGCGTGTATCGCGATTTCAAGGACGTCTCGGAGTTCGTTCAGGAAGTACAGCCGATGCTGACGCAGCGGGCGGCGGGTGCGGCGACCGAGAAAGGCAAGGAACGCAGCCCAAGTGACAACCGGCCGACCGGCGGCTGAGGTCGGCCTGGCGCGACGCACGCCGCGAGGGCGTGGGGGGCGGCCAGGGGCCGTCCCCCGGATCATTGGAGAGGTCGGCGGCTTCATGGCCGCCGCGGAAATCATAGACACAAGCTGGCACGGGTAAGGGGAGTGATCCTATGTCGCATCGCATTATGCAGATTCGGAAGCGCGATGGAAAGGTGATGCCGTTCGACAAGTCGAAGATCGCGGCGGCCATCTTCAAGGCCGCGCAGGCCGTCGGGGGAGAGGACCGCTTCATCTCCGAGGAACTGGCCTCGGCCGTCACGGACTACCTGGACTGCCACTACGAGGGCGACACGCCGGGCATCGAAGACATCCAGGACATGGTGGAGAAGGTCCTGATCGAGACCGGCCATGCCAAGACCGCCAAGGCCTACATTCTGTACCGCGAGCGGCGCGCCCAGTCCCGCCGGGCGATGAAGGTCCGCAAGGCCGAGGGGCGCGAGCCCGCCGCGCGGAACACGACTGACATGGCCCTCCTGGTGGACACGGGCGCCAAGGACGCCCTGGTGGCGTGGGACAAGAGCCGCATCGTCGAGGCCCTCGAGAAAGAGGCCCACGTGGATGCGGCCACCGCCCGCAAGGTGGCCGGGGCGGTCGAGGAGAAGGTGCTGGCCTCGGGCCTGTCGCGCATCTCGACGGCCCTCGTCCGCGAGCTCGTGGACAACGAGCTCTTTGAGCGGGGCCTGACGGGGCGGCTGGAGCGCCAAAAAGTTATCGGCATGCCGCGATATGACCTTGCGAACCTCATCTACTCGAAGAGCCAGGAAAACTCGAACATCACGTCGAACAACCCCGAGGCCATCAACCTCGCGATCGCCGAGACGGTCCTGAAGCAGTTCGCCCTGAGCGAGATCTTCTCGCACGACGTGGCCGAGGCGCACCTGACGGCCCGCCTCCACCTGCACGACCTCGGCTATCCCACGCGCGTCTACTGCTCGAGCCACAGCCTGGAATACCTGAAGAAGTACGGGCTGGAGCTGCGGAACCTCGACACCAAGAGCGGCCCGGCCAAGCACGCCCGCACGCTGACGGGCCACCTCAACACGTTCCTGGCGTCGATGCAGGCGTACTACGCCGGGGCGCTGGGCGTCGGCTACATCAATATCTTCTACGCGCCGTACGTCGAGGGGATGAGCGACGTGCAGATGCGGCAGGAGGCGCAGCACCTGATCTTCTCGTGCTCGCAGTCGGCGTTCAGCCGCGGCGGCCAGACGCTGTTCCTCGACTTCAACGTCCAGACGGGCGTGCCGGGGTACATGAAGGAAATCCCGGCGATCGGCCCCGGGGGCAAGTACACCGGCTGCCCGTACGGCTCGTACGAGAAGACGGCCCAGGCGTTCTGCCGCGCGATGCTGGAGGTGTGGCGCGAGGGCGACCGCGACGGGCACCTCTTCGCGTTCCCGAAGTGCGACTTCCATATCAACGCCGAGTCGTTCCGCGATCCCGCGCAGCGCGCCCTGGTGGAGTACGCGTGCGTCCTGGCCGCCGAGAACGGCGTGCCGTACTTCGTCTTCGACCGCGACGAGGTGACGCTGAGCGCCTGCTGCCGCCTGCGCACGGCCATCGACGACCAGCACATGATCGCGCACCCGGAGAGCATGCGGTTCTGCGGGTTCCAGAACGTGACGATCAACCTGCCGCAGGCCGCCTACCGGGCCGGGCCGGGCAACTGGGACGGCCTGATGAAGGAGATCTACACGGGGATGGACCTGGCGATGACGGCCCACCTCCAGAAGCGCGAGTTCATCAAGAAGATGATGTCGAGCCCCGCGATGCCGCTGTGGCAGATCGGGCAGAAGGCCCACGACGGCCGGCCGTACGTGGATCTCGATAAGTGCACGTATATTATCGGCTTGATCGGCCTCAATGAGTGCATCCAGTACATGATGGGCAAGGAGCTCCACGAGACCGACCAGGCCCTGAAGCAGGGCCTGGTGGTCGTCTCGGCGATGCATCACCGGGCGAAGGCTTACAGCCGCGAGCACGGCCTGAAGGTGAGCCTCGAGGAATCGCCGGCTGAAAGCGCCACGCGCCGCTTCGCGAAGGTCGACTGCCGCGACTGGCCGCAGGCCCGCGCGTTCATCAAGGGCGATCTGGCCGCCGACGAGGCGTACTACACCAACTCCATCCACCTGCGGGCCGACGCGCCCGTCGACCTGCTGACGCGCATCGTCAAGCAGGCGAAGTTCCACACCATGATCGAGTCCGGGGCGATCATCCACGCGTTCGTGGGCGAGGAACGCCCGCCCGCCGAGAGCGTCCTGGCCCTGGTCGAGCGCACCTTCGAGAAGACCAAGGCGGCCCAGCTCACGATCAGCCCCGAGTTCACGGTGTGCAACAACTGCCGCAAGTGGACGCCGCGCCTCCAGGATCACTGCGACTTCTGCGGGTCGAAGGATGTGGACGCCATTACGCGGATCGTGGGTTACTTCAGCCGCATCGCGAACTGGAACAAGTCGAAGCTGGGCGAGCTGAAGGACCGCCACCGGGGCAATTACTCCGTGGCGGGCGTGTTTCCGCCGGCCCGTCCGGCCGAAGTGGAAACGCCGGCGAAGTGAGGCGGGGGAGGGTCGCGCGTGAAGGAGCCCCCTTGTTGACGGTGGAGCCGGGGCCGCAAGGCACTGTTCGCCGTCCCGGCTCCCCGTCGTTTTAGGCGGGCTCCCCGGCGCGTCAAGGGGCAGGCGATGCAGGTCGTTCGCGAACCGGACCAGGCGTACCGCGGGGGGACGAGCGGCGTCAAGTACCTCTTCCGCGGGCCGCGGATCGACTGGGGCGTGATCCTGTTCGCCCCCGGCGAGCAGTTGGGCCGCCACCTTCACAAGGAAGTTGAGGAGACGTTCTACTTCGTCGAGGGCGCGGGCGGCCGCTTTCTCTTGAATGACAAGGAGTACCCGATTGCGGCGGGCACGGCCTTCCGCGTCGAGCCGGGCGAGGTGCACAACATCGTCAACGACACGCCGGCGCCCTTGAAGGCGGTGTTCATGAAGTCGCCGTACCTGCCGAAGGACAAGGTGGACGTCTGAAGAGGCCGTTTCGGCAGGCCGCAGGGGCGGTTCTGCCGTGAAGATATCAACGTATGGGAACTCAATGTCGCGAGGGACACCATGAGGTTCGAGGTCTATGGCAAGCAGGGCTGTGCCAAGTGCATGAGCACGAAGGAGAAGCTGCATCATCTCGTACGCAAGGCCGACGCCGAGGCGTCCGTGGCGATGGCCTTCGTTGACATGGACACCATCGAGGGGCTGGCCGAGGGGGCGTTCTACGACGTGTCGGAGATCCCGACCGTCATCCTGAGGTCCGGCGCGGGCGAGGCCCTGGCGCGGTGGGACGGCCGCATCCCGCCGTCGATCGAAGTCCAGGCCTACCTCGGCTCGCGCCAGGGCGCCGGGGCCGTCGAATGAGCCAGGGGGCGCAAGTCACGCTTCCGCCGATCGCCGGGTATCACCCGACGACGCTGATCGACTGGCCGGGTCGGCTGGCCGCCGTGGTCTTTCTGCCCCAGTGCAACCTGCGCTGCCGGTTCTGCCATGCCGGGCCGCTCCTCGGCTCGCCGCCGGAGACGATTCCGCTCGAGGCGGTGCTGGGGCACCTGGCGCTGCGCGAGGGGTGGCTCGACGGCGTCGTGATCTGCGGCGGAGAACCCACCACCTGGCCCACGCTGCCCGACCTGTGCCGCAAGTTCCGCGGGGCGGGGCTGGACATCAAGCTCGACACCAACGGCACCCGCCCCGACCGGATCGAGGAGCTCCTCGCCGCGCGGCTGATCGACGCCGTCGCGATGGACCTCAAGGCGCCGCTCGACGAGCGGTACCAGGAGATCTGCGGCGCCGAGCGGGTGGACCTCGATGCGATCGGGCGATCGATCGACCTCTTGATGGCGGGCCGCGTGGCGTACGAGTTCCGCACGACCGTCTGCCCCGCCTTTCATGGCGAAGCCGAGATTCGCGCGATGGGGCAGCGGATCGCCGGCGCGCGGCGATGGGTCCTTCAACGTTTCGAGCCCACCTACGCCCTGGATACCGCCCTGCGCAGGGTCCAGCCCTACAATCTTCCGATGATGGAATCGCTCGCCGACGTCGGCCGCCAGTACGTGGCTCGGTGCCTGATCCGCGGCCAGCCGGAGAGGTAGGCCGTTGCTATGCTATGAGGTGATTTCGGTACATTCTTTGAGGTGACGAGAAGCCAGAGGCATGAGACAACCTGAAGCGGCTGGCGCAGCCGGAGTCGCAAGAAACTCCCGGAAGTAGACGCTGTTGGCGCGAGTGCAATGACAGGTCCCATTTCTCGAGGTTCCCACAAACTGCGGTTCGCGTACTCCTTCGGTCCAATCATGGTCGCGGCGGGGGTGGAGGGGGAGATTTCTCCTCCAAGTACGTGTACGCTTACAAGATTACTCCGTACACCAACCCATAGGTGGCACCTGGGGGGCGTCACTGGCGCCCCCCAACATTTTGGGGTGTGGCAAATTCTTGAC
>JAPLML010000513.1 GCA_026387055.1 Planctomycetota bacterium
TCTGGAGACGCTTGACCTCGGGTGGAAAATCCTCTCGCTCCTGCCGCGCGACGAGCTCCACCGCGTGAGCGACGACCTGCTGGACAAGTACTACCCCGTGAAGCCGGAGGTCCAGCCCGCCGCGGCCGATCCGCCCGAGCCGCAAGACAAGGAATGACGGCATTGCAGATTTCAGATTGCAGATTGCAGATTGAGCGGCAGGAAGGCAACGTAGGGTGCGTGCTCCGCACGCGTACGTGTTTAGCGTGGGTGGCACGGTCACGCGCTGTTGCGTGACCGTGCTTGCTCCCCCACGTGACCACGCACGGCCACGCAACAGCGCGTGGCCGTGCCACCCGGCAATCGGGTATGTCGCTAAACACGTACCCGCACGCACCAGGGCCTACGAGTTGACCCATGGCCAAACTGAACGTGGCGCCGACGAAGTCGAGCTACCTCCTCCTCAAGCGGCAACTCGCGTTTGCCGAGGAGGGGTACGATCTGCTGGACCAGAAGCGCCAGATCCTGGTCTTCGAGTTGATGAGCCGCCTGGGCCGGGCCCGCGACTTCGAGTCCCGCGCGGCCGCGGCGATGGCCGAGGCGTTCGCGGCCCTCCGCGAGGCCCTGCTGGAGATCGGATCGGAGGGGGTCGACCGGGCCGCGCTCGGCGTGCGGGCCGAGTACAACCTGGAGATCTCGGAGCAGGTGCTCATGGGCCTGCGCGTCCCGACAGTGACGGCCGCGGTCGGCGTGCCGGGCGTGCAGTTCGGCCTCACCGGCACGACGGCCCACACCGACCTGGCGATGCAGCGGTTCGCCGAGGCGCTCCGGCTCCTGGCCGAGCTGGCGGAGCTGGAGACGGCGGTCCTGCGCCTCGCGAACGAGCTTCGCAAGGCCCAGCGGCGCTGCAATGCCCTCTCGAAGGTCTTCATCCCGGACTACGCGGAAACGATCACGTACATCCTGTCGAGCCTGGAGGAGCGCGAGCGCGAGTCATTTATTATTCTCAAAATGGTTAAGGACCGCCTCGCCCGCGCGATCGAAGGGAGTGCCGGCTATGCCTAACGTCTGCCGCGTCAAGCACATCCTGGCCCTGGTGGACGGGACGGAGTCGTCGCTCCGCGCCGCCGACCTGGCCATCGACCTGGCGATCGCGCTGGGGGCCCGGATGACGGCGATGGCGATCGTCGACACCGACACGCTGCACCAGCTCCTCAGCGTGCGCATCCTGGTCGACGCCGAGATAGGCGAATTCGAGAAGGAACTCCAGGAGAGCGCCCGCCGCCACCTGGCCGACGTCCGCCTCCGCGCCGCCTGCCGCGACCTCGTGATCGACGAGGTCCTGGCCACCGGCAACAGCGAGGCGATTGTTCCCAAGCAAGTGGAGGCGCGGGGCGTGCACCTGATCGTCGTCGGCGGGTTCCGGTCGAGCCGCACCACCCGCGACCTCCTGGCCCGCCAGCGCCAGCAGGTCGTCGATCACGCCGCCTGCCCGGTGCTGGTCGTGAAATGAGTCGTAGGGGCACGGCATGCCGTGCCCCTGCGGGTGACGAGCCACTGCACACAAGGCGTGCCACGGCCGGTCTTGTCCGGCCGTGTTACTTTACCCGACGCCTGCCGGCGAGGGCAACCGCGCCGAGCGCCACGAGCGCCAGCGTGGCCGGCTCGGGCATGCTTCCTGCGGCGCCGAGCGGATCGCCGATCCCCAAGCCGTACGTCAGGCCCAGGATCGTCACGTCGTTGTCGTCGACGCGGCCGTCGTAGCCGAAAAGGTCGCCCTCGTTCCAGTAGTGGCTGGTCGTGATGCCGCCATCGTAGAAGAGGTTGAAGAACGTGACGTCATTGTCGTCGACGCAGCCATCGAGGTTCAGGTCGCCGTTGTAGGTGAACTTTACGAGGATCGTGCTTGAGTCCACCGGCTCGCCGGAGAACACATCGTAGGGCAGGAAGAGCATACCATTCTGAGCATACCCCAGGCCGTACGTGATGGCATCGGCCGCGGCGGCGCTCGAGACGATGCCGTTGCCCGCCCACGACATGTTGGCATAGCCCGAGGCAATCCACTGCTTCACGTTATCAAGCGTGTGGGAGGGCCCGTACGGGGTGCCGTCGTAGTGAACGACCATGTCGTTGTCCGTGAGGTCCAGGAAGCTCTTGCGGGTGTCGATCGAGAGCGCCTGGGTGACAAGAACCGCTCCGGCGCCGCGCGCCACCTTCGACGTGCCGCTCAGCAGGTTCAGCGCCGCCAGGTGCTGGGTGGCGCCGAAGTTGGCGGCGGCCACGCTGTTAGTCCTCACCGTGACCGCCAAGTTGAAGAGCTTGCTGGTGCCCGCGTCGGAGTCCAGGGTGACGGTCCCCCCTTCGACCGAGAGCGCGGCGCCCGCCCCATGTTTCTGCGGCCCGGCGATCGCCAGCGAGCCGGCGCCGGTCTTGGTGATCGCCATGCCGGCGCTGTTGTCGAGAAGGCCGTAAAGCGCGAGAACCCCCGCCGTCTCGCTCACGGTCAGCGGACTGGCCGGCAGGATCGGCGCATAGACGGCGTGCTTGCCCGCCGTCACCTCGATGGCGGCGCTGGCGCCATGGTCCTCCTGGAGCCGCACGGGACTGGCGCCGCTCAGGGTGTAAGCCTCGCCGCTGGTGAACTGCATCTTGCCGAGGGTCATGGGCGCGTCGACAGTGACCGTCCGGGGCGCGGTGATGGCGGTCCCGAACGTGGCCGTGTCGCCGACGCCGTTGGGGAGCCCCTTCGCCCAGTTCGTGCCCAGCGAGGTGTTGCCGTCGCCGTCGCGCTGCCAGATGCCGGAACCGCCCTGGACAGCCGTCAGCCCCATGGCGTGGGCGCCGTAGCCGGGTGCGAGCGACAGCCGTCCGCCGAGGTCCAGTTCCGTGGCCGCGAACGTGCCGCTTCGCCTGCCGAACGTCATGATCTGGAAGGCGTCGTTGTGGCTGGGCCGGAATTCGTTCAGGAGCGTGGCCTTGAGCGTGCCGCCGAGGGTCGCCTGGCCGGTCACGTTCACCTGGTCGAACTCCGTGCCGGGCAGGTAGCCGGCTAGTTCCACGGCAAGCGTGCCGCCGGGCTCCTGTATGAAGTCACCATCGATGTTGAGGTAGCCGGCCGACTTCCCCGGCCTTACCTCACCCCTGTTCACGAGGGTGACCGCGAGGTCGCCCGTGCCCCCGAGGACCGAGCCTGCGCCGACGACCAGGCTGCCGGCGCCGTGGATGGCGGCCCCGCGCTGGAGCGTGGCCGAGCCCTGAATCTCGAGGTTGGCCAGCAATTCGGTGTCGCTGCCGTCGTCAAAGACGGCGGCGGTCTCGAGCACCGACGGCGCGGTCACGCCCATCGCCCCGCGCTGGACGAACTGGGGCGCGGCGTACGTCCCCCCCTGGAGGGCAATCTGCCCGTAGTTCCTCAGACCGTAGTCGTTCATGAAGAACTCCTGCCCCGCGCCGACGGTCAGGCGGCCGCGGAAGTCGAGCAGCGACGGCACGTTGCCGACCCGGATGGAACCCAGGACGGCCTCCAGGACGCCGGTGTTGCTCATCCCGTTGAGCATAACGGCGTTGACCATCACGCCGGGGACGTCGAAAACAAGGGTGCCGCCGTCGGCGACCACGCGGCCGTCGTTGATGAAGCCCGCGGAGGCGATCGTGCCGAACCCGGCCGTCTGGCCGCCGTTGGTGATTCGTCCGCCGGTGACCGCGCCGCCGTGGAGGCGCAGTTCCTCCGCTGCGGCGGTGTTCCACAGGCTGTTGACCTGGAGGATGCCGGCCTCGTTGGCCGTGCCCACGGTGCCAAGACTGATGATGGTGCTGTTGAGCGCCAGCGTACCGTTGGCCGCCAGGAGGCTGGCGCCGGCCGGGCACTGTATGTAGGAGTTGATCGTGCCGAAGCCGGCGAGCATCTTCCCCGACGCCACGATTACGCTTCCGGGGCCGGAGATGCTGCCGCCGACCAGAATGGCCTCGACGACGGCGCTTCCCATGCGCAGCGAGTCGCCGCTGTCGTTGAACTGGACGGAGCCGAGGATGAGCGTCGGGGTCTCCAGGATGAGCGCCCCATCGACGTTGGTCGTGCCGGCGAGGGCCAGCCAGGTCGAGCCGCCGATCTTGGCGGCCGAGCTCACGCCGGTGTTGCTCACGTTCATCGTGCCGGCCATCGACCACAAGAGACAGGCCGGGTTCGTGTTGTTGACTGTGAGTGTGACCGCGCCGTTGAGGTTCAGCGTGCCGTTGAAGTGGTTCTGGTTCGGGGCGCCGGTCTCCAGGCCCTCGCCGTTCAGGGTGAGGTCGGCGTTGAGGGTGACGGTAGCGGTGCCCGCGGCGCCGTCCATGTCGTAGATGCCGGTCTCGATGACCGTGGGGGCGTTGACGGTGGCGGCGCCGGTCTGATGCAGGACGCCGGCGCCCTGGTAGACGCCCCCCTCGCAGGTCGTGGCGCCGTTGAGGCTCAGTGCGGCGCCCTCGTTGACCACCACCGTGGCCTTGGCGCCGCGGAAGGTCACGGGGCAGTTGACCTCCGCAGGCCCGCCGGCGGCGATTATGCTGGCTGGCGAGGCCCCGACGGGTTGGACGACCATCCCCAGGCCCCCGACGCTGGGGACCTCGCCTGTCGTGTTGTTCAGAGCCAGCGTGCCCTGCATGAGCCACCCGAAGAGCGAGTTGACCACCAGGTGGCCGCTGTTGACGGTGATATTGCCGGTGGTGCCCTCCAGGGCGGGGTTGCCGGCGGTGATCTGAGTGGTGTTGAGGGTGAACAGGGCGGCGGGGCCGACCGTCGTGTTCTGGCACCGCCAATCGAAGACGCCCATGGTCATTGTCGTGTCCTGGAGCACCTCGGCGTCGCCACGCTGTTCGACGGTGCCGGAACCGTTCAGGAAGCCGCCGCGATACGTGGTCTTGCCCTCGAGGGAAAGGCAGTCGCCCGTGCTCGTGAGGGTGAGGGAACTGACCATCCAGAACGTGTGGTTGCAGATGAGGCGGGCGCTTCCGTCCACGGTGATCGGGCCCTCGATGTTCATGCGGGAGCCGCCCACGGCGGCTTGCTGCGAGGTCCCGTCAAGGTTCATCTGGCCGGCCATGACCCAGCCGCTGGCCATGTTGACAAGGAGCATGCCCCCCGTCACGTTCACTGTGCCGTGAAAGGTGTTGGCGGCCGGCGTGTCGATGTGCGGGCTTTCGATCTTGAGGGTCGCGCCTGGCTCGATCGTGGTCGTCAGGTTCTCGGCGGGTCCGTCCCAATCGAACTGGCCTGTCGCGATGGTGGAGGTCTTGGCATCCGTTGCCACCAGGTTGCCCTGCAGGTCCAGCTTGCTGCCGGTGACGGCGGCCCCGCTCAGGGTCGTCGTGCCGAAGACGCGGAGGAGACCGTTCGGGCCGACCCAGACGGCGCCGCCGAAGCCGGCATCGCGGGTGAAGATCACCGAGCAGTTCGCGCCGATGGTCAGGGCGTTCTTGTAGGCGCCCAGGAGGGGGGCGTCGAACAGGAGGTTGCCCTGGCTGGCGTCAATCACGCCCTGGCCGTTGGCGCCATCGAGATGAAGTTGGACGTTGGGAAGGCCGCCGTCGGTGAAGACGAGCGTCTTGCCGGCGTCGGGCTGGATCGTGCCCTGGTTGTCGAGGAAGGCCCCCCACCGGAACCCGATGGTTCCTCCACCGGTGATCGTGCCCGCCTGTCCGCCGCCGTCGAGGACCGACAGGGTGCCCCTGATGATCACCACGCTGTCATCCATATCCATCACCAGTGGGCAGCCTTCCAGCTTCAGGTGGTTCGTCTCCACCCGGCCGGCGACATGAAGGGAGGCGGGACTGATGCTGTCGTGCCGGACCGTGATGGTATAGGTGTTGGTCAGGTTGGCCATCGCATAGAGACTCGTGCCGGCGTCGATGTACAGGTAGCCGGCCCAGCCGTCGGCCATCTGGTAGACGTTGGCGCCGGTCCGGAGGAACACCTCGTCGTTGCCGTCGGGCACGGCGTTGCCGATCCAGTGCTGGGCCAGGGCGTACGAGTCGCCGATCATCTCCTTGCGCGGCAGGTCGAGGTTCTGCCACTCGCAGATGTCCGCAGCGGCCAGCACGTCCACGGCGGAGGGGCGGGTCCGCCAGCCCGCCCCCGTCCAGGGATCCATCAGGGCATACTCATCGGCCAGGTGAAGGTCGTTCGGATCGCTCGTCGGGGGGCGGACCTTGATGTAGGCGCCCGCCTCGGCCCCGTTGAGGAAGGCCGGGTCGAAGTCGTAGACGTAGGGATACGCGAAGTGGCCGGAGGTCTCGTCTTTCGAGCCGGGGATGCCCAGCGAGTGGCCCATCTCGTGCAGGGCCACGCTCAGGAGATCGCAGTAGTTCTTGATCTCGGGGGGCGCATGCTGAACCGCGGCGCCCTGGTGCCCGACTTCCAGCCGCAGGGGCGGGCTGCCGTTGAACCAGTCTGAACGTTCCGTCATCGTCAGGTCCCGGTACAGCTTCGGCTGCATGTTGTATTTCTCGTAGTCCCTCTCGGGTTGCGGATAGGGGTCCAGGAACCAGGAGAGGTCCGCGTTGAACCGTATGAAGGCCGCGGTGACGCGGCTGTTGCTCTCCTCCGTCCAGTTCGTGGATCCCAGGACGCCCTCTTCCATGCCGCCCTGCCACCAGAAGTCGATCGTAATCGTGTGGGAGTCCTTGATGATGCTCTCCCAGTAGTCAGCGGCGGCCCGCAGGATCCGCGTCAACTCGACCCCGCTGGGATCGTAGTCCGGCGGCGAGGCTACCCCATAGTTGAGGTTGATGGTCAGGGCCATGACCGGACTGGCGGCCAGGCCAAAGCCCCACGCCATTGCGATGATCAGCAGGAAGGCCAGAGTGCGGGTGATAGGTGTGCGCGGCATGCGTGTTCCCCTTCGGTGTGTGTTGTGGTGGTAGTTGCGATAGTCTAACGCACGCAGTGAAATCAAAGAGGGAGTGAACCCGGAGCATGGAACCCCCCCCTCGCTCATACCCTCTAATATAGCACGGGAATCGGGCTTGTCAAATCGTCGGCGGCCCCAACGCCCTACTCGTGCCGCAAGGCGCGGATGGGGTCCATCTGGGCGGCGCGGTAGGCGGGGTAGACGCCGCTGGCGATGCCGACGAAGATGCTGGCGCTCAGGGCCAGGATGACGGCCCCCGGGGTCACGACGGTGCGCGAGAGGTTCGAGAGGGCGGCCTCTCCGCCGACTTTGAGGATCTCGGCCACCCGCGCCAGGGCCCACGGAATCCCCCACGCCATCAGGACGCCCACGAAGACGCCGATCGCCCCGCCGAGCGTTGAGAGCACGACCGTCTCGACGAGGAACTGGCTGACGATGTCGCGGCGCTTGGCGCCGAGGGCCCGGCGGATGCCGATCTCGCGCGTCCGCTCCGTCACGCTCGCCAGCATGATGTTCATGATGCCGATGCCGCCCACCAGCAGGCTGATCGCCGCGATCGACACGCCCAGGACCACGAACAGCCACTTCGTGCGCTCCAGGGCGTCGAGGCGGTCCAGCGGCACCTGCACCTCCCAGTCCTTCTTCTTCGGGTCGTGGAACTTCTCCAGCAAGCCCGTGATGATCCTGGCCGCCGGCCGCACCTGCTCGGCCGACTTGAGTTTCACGGTGATCTCGTGGAGCTCGCACATCTCGAAACTGTGGCTGCCGACGGAACGGTCCAGGATAACGTTGCCGAAGCGGCGGCTGGCGGCCGTCAGCGGGATGTAGGCCACGTGGTCGAAGTCCTCGCCGCCGGCGCCCGCGCTGCCGCTGCCGCGCGGCGCCAGGACGCCGATCACGCGGTAGGCGTTCTCGCCGAGCCAGATGACCTTGCCCAGCGGCTCCTCGTGCGGAAAGAGCTCGACCGCCAGCGACGACCCCAGCACGGTCACGTTGTCCATCTTCTTGAGGTCGAGCGGCGCCAGCCACCGGCCCTGCGTCACCTCGATGCCGTACGTTTCGGTGTACCAGGGGACCGTGCCGAAGACCTCGACGCGGTTGCGGCGCGTGAGGTACCGGGCGGTGACGGGAATCTTGCGGGCCGGGACGATCACGCTGGCGCCCTGGATGCTCGACTGGATGCGCTCGGCGTCGTCGTACGTGAGGCCGTAGGCGAGGGCGTGCCCCTGGTCGCCGGTGGAGGCCGACTGGCTTTCGGCGGGCTTGCGGGCCGCGACGATGATGTTGGTGGCCCCCATCTTGAGGACCTCTTCCTGCATCTTGAGGCTGATGCCCTCGACAATGGCGAGCGTGGCGACCACGGCGCAGACGCCGAAGAGGATGCCGAGCATCGTCAGGACGCTCCGCCCCGGATGGACGAGGAGGTTCGCGACGCCCAGGCGGAGAATCTCGGTTGACTTCAGTGAAAGCATTACGCTGGTTCCATAACGGCGGCCACCGGTTCCGGCCTCTCAGTTCTTTTCGTGGCTCACGATATTTCCATCCGCCACCCGCACGATGCCGTGCGTGCGGCGGCCGACGGCCTCGTCGTGCGTGACGATGATCAGCGTCCGCCCGCGCGACGAGAGGTCGTCGAAAAGCGCCAGGATTTCCTTGCCGGTCTTGGAGTCGAGGTTTCCGGTGGGCTCGTCGGCCAGGATGATGAGCGGATCGTTGACGAGGGCCCGCGCGATGGCGACGCGCTGCTGCTCGCCGCCCGAGAGTTCCATCGGCTTGTGCCGGGCGCGGGGGCCCAGGCCGATGCGCTCCGCCAGCTCCATGCTCCGGCGGCGGCGATCGCGCCGGTGCACGCCCTGGTAGAACAGCGGAACCTCGATGTTGTCGAGGGCCGTCAGTTGCGGAATCAGGTTGAACGACTGGAAGATGAAGCCGATGCGCCGGCCGCGGACCTCGCTCAGCGCGGCGTCGCCCAGGTCCGAGACGTCCTCGCCGCCGAGGATGTACCGGCCGCTCGTGGGCCGGTCCAGGCACCCCATGAGGTTGAGGATGGTGCTCTTGCCGGAGCCCGACGGGCCCATGATGGCGAGGTATTGACCTTCCTCGACGGAAAGATTGATGCCGCGCAGGGCCTCGACCACGACGTCGGCGCCCATCACGTAGGTCTTCGTCAGCTCGATCAGCCGTGCGAGGCTCATGGCGCACTGCCGCGCGGCGGCCGGGCGGCCGGGCCGCCGGACTCCGATTGGCCGCCGCCCTTGCCTGGGGAACCCGGTCCCCGCTCGCCCCGGGGCCTCTCGCCCCTGGGGGGCGTGCCGGTCGGTGAGTCGGCCGCCGATTCCCGATCCCCGCGCGGCCGGTCCGGCCGGTCGCGCGGCGGGCGGGGCGATTCGGGCTCGCCGTTTCCCATGGGCGGCATCGGCGGCGGGAGCTCCTCCCGCTTCTTCCACTCGACCTCTCCCCGGGCCCTCTTGATCTCCTCTTCCGACACCTGGAGTTCGGGGGCGCCCGGGGGCTTGAAGAGGTAGACTTCCTCGCCTTCCGCCAGGCCCTTGGTGATCTCGACCACGCGCTGGTTCGAGAGGCCCACCTCGACCCGCCGGATGTCAACGGCCGTCGGCGTCTTGACGTAGACCACCTGGAACCCCTTGTCGACGGCCACGGCCGAGACCGGCACCTGGAGGATCGCCTCGCGCGTGTCGACGAGGATTTCGACCTGGGCGCTCATGCCGGGCTTGAGGCCCTCGGGCGTCGAGTCGAGCGTCACCTCGGTCACGTACGTCTTGAGGCCCGGGTTCAGCCACATCTGCCCGCGGTCGGGCATGATGGCGATCTTGGTCACCTTGCCCGTCAGGCGTTCCTTCGGGTACGCGTCGATGGTGATGTAGGCCTGGGCGCCCACGGCGGTCTGCTTGACGACCGACTCGTGGAGCTTGACCTTGACGTTCATTTCCGCCATGTCGGGGAGCCTGAAGAGGTTCTGCTGGTGCCGGACGCTGGCCCCGGCCTCGATGATGACCTGCTGGCCGTACCTTCCGCCGCCGAGGTCGTAGACGACCATGCCGGGCGCCGGGGCGAGGATGGTGGTCTTGGCGAGTTGGTCCCTGAGCTTCTTGAGGCGGGCCTCCTCCAGGTCCAGGGCCTCCTTGTTGGTGTCGCGGGTCGCGAGGGCCGATTCGACTTCGCTGCTCGTGCGGGTGTTCACACGCTCGAGTTCGCGCTTGGCTTCGAGCCAGTCGGTGTAGGCCTTCTCGGCCGCCTTCGGGAACTCGTACAGGAGGAAGAGGTCGAGCGCCGTCTTGGCCTGGTCCTGGGCGACCTGCTGGCGTCGCCAGGCGAGTTCGTCGGCCTCCAGTTCGCTGCCGGTCACGTAGCCCTTTTCCTTGAGGGTCCGGGTCCACTCGACCTTGCTGGCGGCGCGCGAGAGTTCCTCGCCCGCCAAGTCGATGTCGCTCTGGAGCTTGCGTTTCATCTGGAGGGCGGCCCCGCCGAGCGCCTTGTCCTTCAGGAGATCGGTGTAGGGGATCTGGGCTTCGGCGGCGATGAAGCGGGCCGCCAGGTCGGTGCCCAGGTACTTCTTCAGGTCCATCAGGGTGAACTTGGCGGTGAGGCCCGCGGTCGCCAAGGCGCTCTCGCGCGTGCTCTGCGCGATCAGGAAGGTCTTGTCCGATTTCTCGAAGAGCGCCTTGATGGTCTTGTACGCCATCTCCTGCGTGAGGACCTTCTCCTCGAGATCGGCGGAGTCCAGCTCCATCAACTTGTCGCCCCGCTTGACGTGCGTGCCTTCCTCGATGACCCAGACGATGTTGCTCTGGCCCCAGACCTCGCAGGGCACGTTCACCGAGCGCTTGGCGTCGATCTCGCCGCTGTCGGTTACCGTGACGACGAGGCGCTCGCGGAATGCCTTGGCGGTCTCGCCCGTGACGGCGGACTTGGAGCCGGAGGACTGCCCCAGGATCAGCCAGAGCCCCAGGGCCGCGATGCCCAGGAAGGCGGCGCCGCCCAGGCCCGCCACGAGCCGTCGCCGGGCATCCGCGGGCTTGGCGCCGACCGCCTTATCGGCCGCTATCGGTAAGGTGCCAGCCATGAATCTGTCCCTCTTCGTCGACGACCAGGTTTCCGACATCGCGCTGAAACTCGAGGCCGGCGATGCTGTGGGCCACGACCGCCCGCACCAAGGCGTTCTTCGCTTCCAGGAGGGCGCTTCGCGACTCCAGCACGTCGCGCTGGGTGAGCCGCCCCGCCTGCAGGAGAAGCTCCGTCGATTCCACGCGGCGCTCGGCCAGCGCGAGGGCCTGCTTCTGAATCTCGTAGCTCTCGCGAGCCCGCTCCAGTTGCCGGAACGCCCGCCGCACGGCCAGCGTGATGCTGTCCTCCAGTCGGCTCAAGCCGCGGGCCGTCCGCTCGCGCGTAATCTGCGTTTCCCGCAGGGCGTTTCGCTTCTCGAGCCGGTCGATCGGCAGGTCCAGGTCGAGGCCGATCGAGTAATCGCCGCGCCGCAGCGTCAGCCGGGCCGACTGCGGCGAGTTGCTCTTGGAGGCGTACCCGATGCTGGCCACGAGGTCCACGTCGCCCTTGAGGCCGTCCTCGGCCACCAGGACCTTGCGGCCGGCGTCTTCGAGGCCGTCGCGCGCCTTCGCCAGGTCCAGCCGCGTCTTCAGGGCCTGGGTGACGGCGTCTTCGAGTCGAATCTGCGGATGCTGAAGCCCCAGGGCGGCCA
>JAPLML010000441.1 GCA_026387055.1 Planctomycetota bacterium
AGGAAAGGGCATACCCGTTGTCGCCCCAGACGTAAATCCATCCGCCCGCCGCGCCGCCGGGGACGTCGATCGTCTTGGTATACGACCGGCCGCCGGAGAGGGCCTGCCCCTTCCAGTCATCCTTGTAGTACCACGTATCAGCGCCGCGCTCCCACCAGAGTTTCGGCGCCTCCTCCTGGGCCGCGAGAAGATGGGCAAGAGGTGCAAGCAGGGCAAGACAGGCGGCCGCCGACAACAGGAAGAACACGTGCCTCATGGCGGGCTCCTTCGCACAGGCACAGGGCCCGCCTGGGCGGGCGCCGCACCTTGGCGAGAACGATGATAGGCCCCCGCAGGGCGAGGTCAAGGACTTCTCCCCGGCGGCGGGCGGTTTGCGTTTGCCTCGAGGCCGAAATCACGTATACTCCTTATTACCGGTCTGACTGGTTACCCGCGCCGGGGGTGCGGGACGGCGTTGTCTTTGAGGGGATATCTGGTGCGCAAGGCGGCTCTTCTCCTGGCGATGGCGATTGTCGCGGCGGCGGCGCTGCCGGCCGCGGCCATGACCATCCGGGCGGACCGCCTCCAGAAGGCGTACCTGGACCTGGGCGCGCAGCCGGAGTACGCGAGCGTCGGCAAAATCGACGAGACGATCGGCTGTTTTTCGTCCATCGGGTCGGGCACGTTGATCGCCCCGGATTGGGTGCTCACGGCGGCCCACGTGGCCGACGACGCCACGGCTATCTCGTTCACGATCGGGGGCGTGAAGTACGACGCGGCCGAGTGGTTCGTCCATCCGAGTTGGACGGGCAACCTGCTGGCGGGCTATGACATCGGCCTCGTGAAGCTCGCCGCGCCCGTCGCCGGCGTCGCCCCGGCCGTGCGGTACGCGGGCGAGGAGGAGTTCGGGGCGGTCGGGACGATGGTCGGTTACGGCCTGACGGGCACCGGCCGCACGGGCGCGAAAACGTTCGATGGCCAGAAGCGCGGCGGCCGGAACATGATTGACTTTTATGCCGGGGCGGCGGCGGACTCGGCGCGGGTCCTCCTGGTGGACTTCGACAATCCCGGCAACAGGCGCGACAACCGTTTCGGCTCGGCCGTGCCGCTGGACCTCGAGGGCCTCATCGCCCCCGGTGATTCGGGTGGCGGCCTGTTCATCGGCGACGGGGCCGCGGCCCGGCTGGCGGGGGTGACCTCGTACGTCCGTGCGTTCGACGGGAAGAACGATTCCGACTACGGCGACACGGCGGCCTTCACCCGGGTCTCGGCCTTCGCGAGCTGGATCGACGAGACGATGCAGAGCTGTCTTGTGGACGTGGCAGGGGGCGGGCGCTTGGCGGCCGAGGGTTCCGTCTCGCCCATTCCGGAGCCCGCCTCGCTGGCCCTGCTGGCCCTCGGCCTTGGCGCGATCGCCGCACGGCGACGCCGCGTTTGACCCCCGGCTCGCGTCCTATGTCTCGAGATTCAGCCACCGCAGTTCCTCGGGCGCGAGGTCGATGTCGAGCGCCGGCAGGCTGGTCCGCGTCTCGGCGAGGGTGCGGGGCCCCACCAGGGGAAACGTCGGGAACGGCTGGCATAGGACGTACGCCAGGGCGATCTGGATTGGCAGCACCCCGCGTTTCCGCGCCAGTTCCCGGGCCCGCGCGAGCCGCTGGAAGTTGTCGTCACTGTACCAGCACCGCACGAGTTCCCTGTCGGCAAGGTCCTTCGGATCGGCCCGCCCCGTGAAGAACCCCCGCGCCTGGCTCGACCAGGGCATGAGGGGGAACCGGTTCCGCTTGAGCCACTCGCGCGACGCCGGGTCGGAGGACTGGATGCACCCGGCCCACACCGGGTCGACCATCCGGGCGAGGCTGGAGTTGTTCGAGACCGCCGAGAATCCCTGGAGGCCCTTCGCGCGGGCGTACGCGTTGGCCGCCTCCACGCGCTCCAGGGCCCAGTTCGACCCGCCGAAGGCCCGCATCCGCCCGGCCCGCACGTGCTCGTTCAGCACGTCGACGAACTCGCCGACGGGGACCTCCGGATTGTCGCGGTGCATCATGTAGATATCCACGTAATCCATCTGGAGGCGCTCGAGCGTGACGAGGAACTGCCCGGTCAGGTCCTTCGGGTTGCAGAACGGCGTGTGGGCGCCCTTGGCGAGGATCACGACCCGGTCGCGCACGCCGCGGTTCCTGACCCACCCGCCGAGCATCCGCTCGCACGGGCCGTCCCACCCGCCGTAGACGAACGCGGTGTCGAACGCGTTGCCGCCCTGCTCGAAGAAGTCGTCGAACATGACCGACGCGTGCGGCCACGTGGTCTGGTTGTCGACGCCCATGACCAGGCGCGAGACGGGCTTCTCGAGATGGGCGATGCGGCCGTACTTCATGTTGTGTTTCGGCGCGACGGCCAGGGGGCGCTTCGCCACGGTGAGGGTCTTGCCCTGCGGCTTCTCCAGGTCGTAGACGAGGCCGATCTCCTGCCGCCAGCGGTCGAGCGTCCGCATGTTGCCGAGCGAATCGTCCCACGACATCGCGGGCGGCGGGGCCTCGCGGCGCTCCAGGTTCGCGGCCACCACGTCGGCCTCGAGGCCGTAGAGCCACTCGCTTGTTTCGACCACGATTTCCTGCGGCGGCGCGTCGCCCTTCTTCTGGAGCAGGATCTTCGTCGCGCCGCCCTCGCGGCTGGGGATCCACGGCCACGGCAACAGGATGTTCCCCTCGGAGCCGAAGATCTGGGCCGCGTTGTCCTGCTGCACGGTGATGCCCGTGGCGACCTGGGCGACGATGTCGCCGGGGAACTTGAGCGTGGCGGCGGCCCACTCGTCGACGCCGCTGGCGCCGAGGTGGCCGCACCCCTTCACCTGGACCGGCTCGGCGAACGCCTTGCCGAGGGCGATCCCCGCCACCAGCCGCGCGAGCGACACGGGGTAACAGCCGACGTCGAGGATGCCCCCGCCGCCGAGGGCATTGGCAAAGAGGCGGCTCTCGGGGTTGAACCCCGCGTGGAAGCTGAAACTCGCGCGGATGACGCGGACCTCGCCGATCGCCTTCGCCCGCAGGAGTTCCACCAGCCGGGCGGTCTGCGGCGAGCAGCGGTACATGAACGCTTCCATGAGGAAGACGCCGTGGCGGTGGGCGGCCTCGATGATGGCCATCGCCTCGGCGTGGTTCAGGCCGATGGGCTTCTCGCAGAGGACGTGCTTGCGGGCCTCGGCGGCCTTGATGGCCCACTCGGCGTGCATCGGGTGCGGCGTGGCGACGTAGACGGCGTCGACCTCCGGGTCCGCCAGCAGCGCCTCGTAGCTGCCGTGGCGGCGCGGGATGCCGAACTCCTCGCCGAACTTCCCAGCCTTCTCCTCGGAGCGGCTGCCGACGGCGACCACGCGGCCCGTCCTGGAGTGGGCGACGCCCTTGGCGAAGTTCCGCGCGATGCCGCCGGCCCCGAGAATGCCCCAC
>JAPLML010000289.1 GCA_026387055.1 Planctomycetota bacterium
GCCCGCGCCCATGCCACTGAGGGTCAGCGCCTCGCCCGTGATGGTGAGGTTGCCGATATCGAGGGTGGCCCCGTCGGCAACGGTCGTGCCACCGGCCGTTGAGCCGAGGGATGTGCTTGTGCCGAGGGTCAGTACGCCGCCGGAGAGGATGGTTTCACCGGAATAGGTGTTCGCGCCGGCGAGGTGCAGCGTGCCTTCACCGGCCTTGTTCAGGCCACCGGTGCCGGAGAGGACGCCGTTCAGGTAGGCCTTGTCATACGTATTCGTGGGGTTATCGAAGACGCGAACGGTTCGGATCCGGCCATTCAGGTCGATCGGGTTCTGGAAATAGGTGAGGCTGGTCTGCGTCGGGGTATTGAAGAGGAGTTCGCCGTTGTCGGGAACGAAGCCGCCGGCGCCCCATGTTAGCTTGGCGGATGCCCCGCCTATATTGATGATTGTATTCTGCGATGGCCCGTACGGATTCGCGAAACCGCCGCTGCCGATCCAGCGGACCTTTCCGGCTTCTGCGCCGAGGCCTCGGTTCAGGGAAGCCGTCGCCACGATCCCGCCGTCGAACGTCAGGTTGCTGGCGCTCGGCAGGCCGGAGGCGTCGGTCACCGCCAGGACACCGCCTGCCGCAACGGTGGCGCCCGTGTACGAGTTGTTTCCCGAGGTGGGCGATAGGGCCAGCCATCCGTCGCCGATCTTTCGGATTCCGCCGGCCCCGCTGATCACGGCACCGAGGGAGCAAGAGCCGGAAGCGGGGCCGAGGGTCAACGTGGCGGTGCCAAGGGTGACCGAGCCGTAGCCGTCCGGATTATCGTATATATAATCGTAACCATTCAGGTCCAGCGTGCCGCCGGCCATGATGAGCGAGCCGGCGGGAATGGCTTGGCCTGACCCAAAACGCAATACCCCCTTTAACACCCGTGTCTTGCCAGTATAGGTGTTCGTGCCGCTCAGAGTCCACGTGCCCGAGCCATCCTTGATAATGCAGCCGGAGCCGCTGATAATCCCGCTCACGGTGCAGGTGTCGTCGCTCTCGCTGTTAAGGGACAGGATATTGCCCCCGAGCCCGAGGGGGCCGCTGAGGGTTAGCGAGCCGCTTGCGACGAAGATCATGGAGTCGCCCGCCAGAGAAACAGGGCCGGCCCAGACGTTGGCGTCCCCGTAGTTATACAGGGCACCGGTGGCATTGCTGCCCCAGCCGGCCCCGGCCCCCGAAAGAACCAAGGGTGCTCCGGTTACCGTGACACCGTCCTGCAGTCTGATGCAGGCCCCGGTGGAGACGATGGTCCGGCCGGAAGCGGTTCCCAGCGCACCGTCGACCCGGGGGATAAGCAGGCCTTCGGCAATGGTCACATCGCCGTCAAATGTGCTGGCCGCCTTGAGCGCAAGGATGCCGGGCCCGGCCTTTACAAGGCCGCCGTTGGAAAGGGCGCCGGAGAGCGTAGCGATGTCCCTCATGTCGTACCCCACGCGCGTGACACGGACGGTTCGCGTGCCACCGGCAAGATCAATGGGGTTCTGGAACTCAGTTTCGTTGTAGTCTACGGCGGCAAAGAGCAGTTCCGCGCCGTCGGGGACGAAGGAGTTGGCCCCCCACGTGACGGCGGAGGGGATGACGTTTCCGCCGAGGTTGACGGTCATCTTGCCGGAGTAGGTGGCGCCGAACCCTCCGGAGCCCGTCCAGCGGACCTGCCCGGGACCGTCACCCAGGCCGCGGGTGAACGTGGCGGGGCCGTTGGCGGCAAAGACGCCGCCCGCCAGCACGAGGTTGCTGGCGGGGGGCAGGCCCACACCGTCCGCACCTTTGAGGTAGCCGTTCGTGACGATGGTAGGGCCGCCATACGTATTGGTGCCGGAGAGGTCCAAGGTGCCGGAGCCTGTCTTCATCAGGGCGCCGTTGCTGAGGGCGCCCCCGAGCGTGGCCTTGGCCGAGTTTGGACTGGCCCCCTCGACCCGAACAGTGCGGGTCGCGCCGCCCAGATTGATCGGGTTGTTCAACTGCACCTGGCTCTTGGCATCGGGAGTCCCGAACATGAGTTCGCTTCCGTCGGGGACAAAGTCGCCCGCCCCCCACGTCAGGCCGGCACCGCCGTTGAGGGTTACCGTGACACCACCCGATTGCGGGGTGGAGGCGAAACCGCCGCTACCCGTCCATCGCACCTGGCCGCTCCCCGGGCCTAAGTTTCGGTTAAGGGTTCCGCCGGGGTCGAGGACACCTCCCGCCAAGTTCAGGTTGCCGGGGGGCATGTTGGCCACGCCCAGCGACCCCCCGGTGATGATCGTTTCGCCGGTGTAGTTAGCCAGACCGCCGGCGAACTTCGCGTTACCCGACGTGGACTTCGTCAGAGACCCCGGACCCGCGAGCGCCATGCTTACGGTGCCGGACTGGAGTTCGTAGCGCGAGCCCGTCAGCGTACCGCTGCCCGTCACAGTCCCGCTGACCAACGTGACCACTCCCACCGTCTCGTTGAACCCCTGGAAGTCAACCGTCCCGTCTTGGACCACCAAGTTGACGTTGTCCGCTATGGCTTCAGACGCGGCCGTCCGAAGCGTCCCATTTCCAGCCTTCACGAGAGTTGAACCGGCGGCGCCCAGGACGCCGCCCGACGGAGTGACGACCCCGCAGGCCGATGCATTGGTGACCCGAATCGTCCGGGTCCCTCCCGCCAGATCGAGAGGATTCCGGAAATCCACGTTCCACGAATAGCCGCTGGTGCCATAGGCATTGTCAGCGCTGAAGAGCAGTTCAGCGCCGTCGGGGACAGCATAGGGGCTGTTCCAGACCAGCGTAGCGGGGATTGCGCTGCCGCCGAGGTTGACGACGATGTTGCCGGGGCTGGCGGCAAACCCGCCGCTTCCGGCCCACTGAACCTGGCCCGGGCCGGGCCCAAGGCCTCGGGTGAACGGTGTGCCTGATTCAGGTTCGATCATGCCGCCTGCCAGGACAAGGTTGCTGGCCGTCGGCAATCCGACGCCGTCCGCGGCTCGCAAGGCTCCGCCACAGATCCGGGTGGCGCCGGAGTAGGTGTTGGCTGCGGTCAGATACAGAACGCCGTCACCGTCCTTGGCCAGCGACCCGTTGGACAAGACGCCCGCCAATTTGGCAAGCGCGTACACGCCGCTACCCACAGTCCTAACGGTGCGGGTGCCTCCGGCCAGATTGATTGGATTCATGAAGGGCATATAACTGTTCTGGTTGCTCCCGCCAATGAGGAGTTCCGCGCCACCAGGCACAAAACCGCCCTGGCCCCACGTCAGCGAGGTCGGGGTGCTCAGGCCGCCAAGGCTGACCGTAAGGCTGTTCGTGCCCAACTGCACGAACCCGGCAGAACCGGTCCACCGAACTTGTCCCGGACCTGTGCCCAGGCTTTGTGTGAAATAGTCATAACCGGACATTGAAAACAGCCCCCCCTGGAGGACCAGGTTGCTCTTGACGCTCAAGCCGCTATAGGTGCAGACCAGAACGCCTTCTGCCAGCACTGTTGTTCCGCCGAGGGTATTTGATTTACCGCTCTCGGGAGCCAGGCTGAGTATCCCACCGCCGGTCTTAAGGATGCCTGTGCCGGCCACGCCGCTGGTGATGCCCCCACTAAAGTCGAGTTGCCCGTTGTCCACGTTGACGACCAGCGAATCATTGAGAACAACTGGGGATGAAATCGTATATGAGCGATTATAAACTGGATCCACCGCAATCGCTGGGGATGCCGCCTGAATAAACGCCGTTCCACTCGAAGTGTCGAAAACAAGAGTAGTGCCCGACGATGGGCTAACGGAGATGGGAGGCCAGCCCGTGTAATTGTTGAAGTGAAGTGATCCTAATGTCAGCGTCGAGTTCGGAAGGCCGCTGTCGATCGTCGCCACCACGTCACCACTTGTCGGCGGTAGCGGCGTCGGTCTCGTGAACCGGGCCACGGCGTCGATGCCGTTAGGGACACCGTTGCTCCAATAGGTGGGATCGCTCCAGTTTCCCGACACGCCCCACTTCCACGTGCTATCCGTGCCTGCCGCAGGCGGGGCAGCGCCGAGCAGTGCTGCGGCCAGGAGCGCGGCGAGACGGAGAGCGGACCTTGAGACTGTGCGGACTGCCATGGGCACCCCCTGCTATGCTGTTGCCCTGACGCTTCGGTCGGCTTCCCCCGCGCCGCACGCCGGCTGCCCGCCAGACCCAAAAGAAAAGGGGAAGCGGCCGCATGCGGCCACCTCCCCCGGAACTTCCCCGATTGTCGAGGATGCAGGGCTAACCCCTATCGGCCCATGATCCTTAACACTCCAGTATAAGTCACTTCTCCAGCAAAGTCAAACGAATTCCGGACCAAGTCCGGACCAAGTCCTTCGGGATTTTCGGTGCGGCAAATCCCCTCCTTCCGCAGATGTAGTGGGCAGGCGCGTGCCCGTTTAGCAGCCTGCTGAAGGAGACTGCCTTGCCCTTCCAGAACAGAAGGCCCCGCCGGGCGTTGACGCCGCGCGAGCGGCGGGAGCAGGTCGTCGGCATCCTTGCGACCGCGATTGCCGGGATGCCGCTGGCGGCCCCTATCCCGCATGTTCCTGACGCGGAGAATTGTCCGGAATCCTCTCATAAAGCCCTTGAGGTGTCGCGCGATTCGAGGCTCAGTGTGAGCAGTGGTTAAGGGATACGCTGGAACGCAAGTCGGAATGATTCCAGCGGAGCAGTCAACGGCCCAGCCGGTCGATGGCGGCTCGGTCGAACAGCAGCATCCCTGAAATGCTCCTTTCTGGCTTCGGCAGCTTTCCCGCCTTGACCCATCGGCAGAGCGTCGACGCTCCGATACCGAGCTGTTTTGCCAACTGGGTGCCGTTGATGTATTTTGTCGCCCGTGATCGACGCCTGCTTGTTCTGCATGCTGTTGGCCCGACAGGCGTAGTGGTACTTGGGCACACCCCGCCAATAGTGCCGTCGCTTCACCTCGATTCGCCGACCGCAGCCGCAGGCGCACGCCCGACCCTTTGCGTTCGGCCTTCGGCAAGTCACTTCCACCTGCGGCCCAGGAGCGCCAGCCCGCCCAGGGCCAGCAGCGCCAGCGTCGCCGGCTCCGGGGCAACGCTGATCGTGCCGTCGGTGTAGAGGTCGCTCGTATTCCAGGACAGGCCACCCGCAAGAACCGGCAGGTTCAGCGTGGTGAACTGGCCGGTGAGTGCGGCGAAGTCGAGGATATCGAACTCGTCGCCCAACTTGGGCGTGAACGCATTGATGAGCGACGCCGAAAGCGTGCCGCCCTCCTGAAGGACCATGTTGCCGCTTGATGCCAGAACGTCATAGCCGGTGCCGCGGACCGTGTCGCCCAGTTCGATCTGGAGGGTGCTTCCGTCACCGAAGGTGATGTTCCCGACCGAGAGGATACCGGGACTCTCGCCGGGGGAAAGCGTCCCGCCAACGAGGAGGTCGCCCAGGACTGTCCCGCCGCCCTTCAGGGTCTTGCCTGCGCCGAGGGCAAAGGCGCCGAGGTCCCGCAGGTCCAGCGTGGCCCAGGCGCGCACGTCAAACGCGGTGGTGGCGAGGGCGGCGCCGGCCGCCAACTCAAGCGTCCCTGCCAGGACCGTCGTCGCGCCGGTGTACATATGGCTTCCTTTGAGGACCAAGAGGCCCGGGCCGTCCTTGTTCAGGCTGCCGGTCGAGAGCGTGCCGGAGAGGGTGGCGAAGTCGCCGGTCGAGAAGGGGTTGTCATTGACATACACCGTCCGTGCCATGCCGGCCAGATCGATGCCGTTGATGAACTCCGTCTCGCTGTCAGCCGTCAGGGACCCAAGCACGAGCCCGGAACCGCTTGGCACGAAGTTGCCGGAACCCCAGGTGAGGGACGTCGGGCTCGCCGTGCCCCCGATGGCCACGGTCATCTTGCCGCCGCTCGCCGAGAACCCGCCGCTGGCGGTCCACTGGACAGTGTCTGACCCGCTGGTGCCCAGGCCACGGGTGAACGTTGTGGCGCCGATGCCCTCAAGGACGCCGCCGCCGAGGATCAATTTGCTGGCCGAGGGGAGGCCGACGCCGCTTCTCGCCCGCAAAGCGCCTCCGGAGACTGATGTCGCGCCGCTGTAGGTGTTGGCGCCCGCCAGGGTGACCGTGTCCGGCGTCGTTTTCGTCAATGATCCGGTACCCCCCAACTTGGCGCTGATGGTGCCTTTCCGCACGTCGTAGCTCAAGCCGGTCAGAACACCGGTCGTGCCGGTAATCGTCCCGTCAGCCAGCGTCACAGTCGCCGCATTGGTGCTGTACGTGCCGATGTCCAGCGTGCTGCCGCCCTGCACGCTCACGTTGCTGGCGCCCGGGAGCGCGTTGCTCGCCCCCAATCGCAAGGTTCCGCCGGAGACGGTCGTCGGCCCGGTGAAGGTGTTGGCGG
>JAPLML010000600.1 GCA_026387055.1 Planctomycetota bacterium
TAAGCCTCAACTGCCGGACGGCCTCGATGCCACCCACGACGACGGCCGCCGGCGCGTGGCCCTGAATCGCCCGGACCTCGGGGTGGGCCGCGTCGCCCGCCACCACCACCTGGTAGCCTTGCTCCTGAAGCTCGGCGGCCAGCGTGTGCACGCGGCGGACGAGGGGGCACGTGGCATCGATAATCCGCAGGCCCTGCCGGCGGGCCTCCGCCACGACCCCCGGCTGGAGGCCATGGCTGCGAATCAGGAGCGTGCCCTGCGGCGCCGCCTCCTGGAGCAACTCGATCACGCGGAACCCCTTGGCCGCCAGCCGCGCGACCTCCTGCGGATTGTGAATGAGCGGGCCGAGGCAACAGACGCCATGCCCCTCGGCGATCGCCTTCTCCGCCAACTCAAGGGCGCGGCGGACGCCGAAACACACGCCGCTCCCCTCGGCCACCTCGATGGTCGGCTCGCGGGACGTGCTTCCCTGTTCCTCTGTCATCGCCTGCTCCCTGCCGCGTGACCGTGCCACCCATCGTTCAGCCGTCGCCGGTACGGCGACGCACAAACAACCGCGGCCGTGCCAGCCGCGGCTAAACGACTAGCGGCAACGCCGCAACCGGCGCAGCTCCGCTTGAAGCTCAAGCATCTGGTCGCGGATCGCCGCCATCACGACGTCGGGCTCCTTGGCCGCGGCCTCGTCGGGCCATACGGGCGTGCCGCACGCCACGCGAACCCTGTGCGGCCAAGGCAGCATCTGCGTGCGCGGCCACGCCTCGAACGCCCCGTCGATCACCATCGGCACGATCGGCACGCCCCCCCGGAGGGCCACCGTGACGGGCCCGCCCTGGAGCGGTTCGATGGAGCCGTCGCGCGTCCGCGTTCCCTCGGGGAACATGAGGACGACCGCCCCGGCCCGCAGGCGCCGCAGCGCTTCGCGGACGGCCCCGAAGTCGGCCGTGCCGCGGCGGACCGGGAACGCGTACAGGCTTCGGATCAGCCAGCGAAACGGAGCGACGCGGAACAGCGACTCCCGCGCCATCGGCTGAAACGGCCGCGGCATGCCAACGGCGACCAAGATTGGGTCGAGATAGCTCTGATGATTCGACACCACAAGAACCCCGCCCTCTCGGGGCAGCCGCTCGGCGTGGTACACCCGGACGCCGAAAAGGGTGACGAACAGGACCCGGGCCACCTGCTGGCATGCCGCGTACCAGGCGGACCTCAGGCGGTTCACGTCGTCCCCTTTCGTCGGCGCTCGACCTCGGCCGCCAGCGCGTCGAGCATCTCCTCGACCGTCATGGCGGACGTGTCGACGCGGAGGGAGTCCCGGGCGGGCCGCAGCGGATCGGCCTCGCGCGTCGAGTCGCGGGCGTCGCGTTCCAGGACTTCCTTGAGCACCTCGCGGTACGAGTGGTACTCGCCGCGTTGCTGGAGCTCCAGTTGCCGGCGGCGGGCGCGGACGGCGGCGTCGGCGTCCAGGTAGAATTTCACCTCGGCGTCGGGGAACACCACGGTACCCTGGTCGCGTCCCTCCGTGACCAAGCGGCCGATGCGCGAGGCGAAGGCGCGCTGCTTCTCAACCAGGATCTTGCGCACCGCGGCTTGGCGCGCGAGGTAGTGCGAGTGGACGCTGACGCGGTTCTCGCGGATCGCCTGCGTGACGTCGCGGCCGTCGAGGCGAACGCGTCCGGCCCCCGGCGTGCCGTCCAGCTCGATCACGCTCGCCGCGGCCAGGTCGGCCAGGGCCTGCGCATCCTCGAGGTTCACGCCGCCGTCGAGCGCTTTCAGCGTCAGCGCCCGATACATGGCGCCGGTGTCGAGATGGGCGGCGCCGAGACGCCGGGCGAGGCCGGCCGCCGCGGTGCTCTTGCCGCTCCCCACGGTTCCGTCGATCGTGATGACCATAGGCGGGGCATTATATCGCCACTGGCCGGGCGTGAAAAGTCTGGAAAAGCGGCGTTGGCTCGCTTACAGTTAGCATCCAGTCTCGTGTTTGGGGCGCGTCATGAGGCACTCTCCGGGAAACCGCGGGCGTATGGGGCACCAGATCGAGACTGCACATTAGGGCGTCATGACTTTTCGGGGCATCTCTCGCATCCTGCGATTGCCGCTGTTCGTGACGGCCGTGGCCGATGTGATCACCGGCTACACGGTGGCGCTGCTGCCGCGCCTGGAGCAGTTCGACTGGCGCCTGGCGGCGGTGCTGGCGGGGACCTCGGCCGGCCTGTACCTCTTCGGCATGGTCGGGAACGACCTGCGGGATATCCGGCGCGATCGCCTGCTCAAGCTGCCGCGGCCGCTCGTCACGGGGGAGATCGGCCTCGCCGGTGCCGTGGTGCTGCTGGTCCTGACCGGAGTCCTGGCGGCCGCCTGCGCCTCGACGCTCCGCGGCGGGGCGCTCGTCCTCGCGATCCTGACCTTTGCGGCTATCAACCTCTATAACCTGGGCGCGAAGTACGGCCCCCCGCCGGTCGTCATGACCGTCATGGGGCTGTGCCGGATGCTCAATTTTGGGATCGGCGTGGCCGCGGCCATTACGTTTCCGAGGGAGATCAACCTCAATCTCTTCATGCCTGCGGGCCCGCTGTGGGTAAGGCTGGGCCTGGGGCTATTCTTCATCACGGCGATCATCTCGGGCTACAGCATCTGCGCGAGAAACGGGACCCGGGTCTCAACGCGGCCCTGGCGGGCGGCGTTCGTGGCCACCGCCCTGGCGGGCTTCGCCATGCTGGCCGCCAGCGTCTGGGCGCCGCCCGAGACCCGCTTCGTGGCGCCCGTGGCGCGGGTGTTCGCGGGCCTCCTCTTGGCGTCGCTGTGGCCGGGGGGCCTGTGGTCGGCCGCCGGACACTTGCGCCGTCCCGATGAATACGCCCCTTTCATCGAGCGGGCCATCTACTGGATGATCGTGGCGGACGGCGCCTTCATCCTCGACGGCCTGCTGGCGCGGTGATCGCTCCTGCCGGGTGGCCTGCCACCCGCCAGTGAACACTAAAAGCCTATCCGAAAAACCACATGCTCATCACACGAGGGGTGCCACTGGTTGCTTGCAACCAGTGCGCCGGAAATCACGGCTTGCAAGCAAGCCGTGGCACCCCGAGGAGCGGGTTATTCGGAT
>JAPLML010000339.1 GCA_026387055.1 Planctomycetota bacterium
TTAGGTGGTGGCGCCCCGGACCGAAGTCGCGGCTCGGATCATCCGACCTTGTGCCAAAGGCACGTATAGCAGACGGAATCCCGCGCCCCACGCCTCTTACGCCGGTGGACCCTTGACAAACGTCCTCATAGCAGCCGCCCACCTTGGTGGGCGCAGCCGTTTCGGCGGCGTTGATGCGCTTCAGCGCTTCTCTGGCCCTGGCGCCGAGATACGGGTTCCGGTCCTTCGTCATCTGCTCGACGGCCTCGAGCGCGGTCTTGCGGAGCGGCTCCGGCCACGCGTACCACGCTTGGTCGCCGATGCGCACGCGGCCCTTGGCGGCCAGCGTGTCGGCCGCCCACGCCAGCAGGTTCTCGCGCGTCAGTTGGGCCACGTTTGGGTCGTTCATCGCCTGCACGAGCAGGGGAACAGACTCGCAGGCCGTGCCGAACCTGGCGAGGTCCGCCAGGCACCCGATCGCCGCGTCGCGCATCGGGCCGGGCTTGAGCCCCTCGGCCGTCTCGCGCAGGAACCGCGCCGCGAAGTAGTGCTTCTCGCCCGCGACCTTCAGGAGGAGCCGGCCTTTCTGTTCCGCCGGCACGAGCGGATCGGCCAGCCGCTCGCGGCACTCGTCGTAGCGGGCCTTCAGGGCGGGCGAAATCGTCGCCGGAACGTCCACGGCCAGGTGTGCGTAGACGCGGCCCGTCCACGCGCTGTCCACGCGCACGGTCTTGCCGTCGGTCAGCGCCTGGTACGAGTTGCCCTCGTTCAGAACGGTGACGGTCACAACCATCCTGCCGGGCAGAAGGGGCGTGAGGGTGCGGACGACGGCCGTTTCGCCGGGCGCGAGCGGCCGGAAATCGCTCTTCTGGAACGGCCCGCCCTTCCACTCGCTCGGCGTGTCCTGTCCCTCGCCCCGCGCGCCCGGGTAGTCCGCAATCTTCGCCCCGAGGCCGATGACGGGGAAGTGCTCCCAATCGGGGAGCATCATGGGGCCGGGGGCGGCGTTGTGCAGGGTGATCCGCAGGGCGACCGGCTCGCCCGCGTACACGGGGGCGTCCGGCTGATCCCGCGCCACCGAAACGCTGAGCGGGTCCGGCGGCCAGTCCACCGGCGCCGCCAGGATCACGGCAAGTAAAGCGCAAGTGCAAAGCACAGTGTGCCCTCGCATGACGCCGTATGCCTGCGTCGAGTAGCCGTCGCCGGCTATGCCTCACACCGTTTAGCCGTCGCCGGTACGGCGACGATCATTATAAGCGAACGCGGCGGTGCCGGCCGCGGCTAGACAAGCCGCGCCTGTCCCCGCTCGTTTAGCCGTCGCCGGTACGGCGACGATCATTATAAACGAGCGCGGCCGTGCCGGCCGCGGCTAAACAAAGGTTACTTTCACCGCCGCGATGCCGTGGGCGGGCACCGAGACCGAGAACCCGCCGCGCGCGACCTTCGCCGACGAACTCGCCACGGGGCGCTCCAGGAAGTCCACCTCGACCGCCTGCGCCGGCTCGCCCATCAGGGCGGCATCGAGCGTGACCCTGGCCGCGGCCGCCTTGCCGGCGGTCTCGTACAGGTGGAGGACGAGGCCGCCGGCGTCCTGCGCCTGCCGCACCGACGAGATCACCACGTTGGCCGGCGCGACGGACACGGCCGACGCCGCGGCGGGCAAACGCCCCGCATGCACGTCCGTCGCCACCGCCAGGAGCGGATGGTTGAACCCCGCGCCCAGCCGCACGAGGTCGGCCGTCGGCAGGGGCCGGCCGTGCGGCACGAGGGCCAGGCGGATGGCATGGTCGCCGATCTCCGGCAGCGGGTCGGGGTCGTACGTCGACCGGATGAGCGTCAGCCGCAGCACAGAGCCGGTGAGCGAATGGCCATATTTGCAATCATTGAGAAGCGTGAGCCCGGCCTCCGCGCGGCCGCCGGCCGGCTTGCCGGTGACGTCGGCCCACCGCAGGGCGGGCACCTCTTCGCCGGCCGCCAGGTCGCGCTCGGTCGAGCCGAACGGAATCTCGTACCTCCCCTTCGCCCCGGCCAGGGCCAGGGGGAACTGCATCCGCAGCATCGGCACGCCGATCTCCGGCCCGCCGCGCTCCAGCCAGCGCACCTGGACCGTGACATCCAGCCACGGCTGCCCGGCCTTGAGCGCGTACGTGACGGTGGCGGTGGAATCCTTGACCTTCAGCTTCGCGACCAGCGTGGCGACGTACGGGCCCTTGAAATCCAGGGCGAGCGCGTCGAGCGCCAGCGGACACTCGCGGGCCTGGATGTCGCCGATGACCCACGCTGTGCCGCCGTGCGGGCGCTCGAGGTAGTATTCGAGGATCGCGGCGGGGTCGGCCGGCGTCGCGAGGTCCACGCCGGTCGCCTTGTCCACGAGCCGCACGAGCCCGCCCGTCCGCCGGCTGAAGGCGGCAGAGATAAACTCATTTTCAAGCGTGAAATCGTCCTGCACGCCGCCATGTTCCCACTTGTGCTCGCCGGAGTGTTTCACGCCGTTCTCGGGCGCCGGCGCCTGGCCCTCGTCCACGACGTACGCCGCGTAGCCGAGCGGCCCGACGGACGCGGGGAAAGCGAGGTCCACGAAGCGGTGGCCCCAGTACTCGCCTGCCGCGACGCGCTGGGCGGGCAGCGTCCGCCCGTCGGGCGCCCGCACGACGAACGCCTTGTCCTTGCCGGGCTCCTCAACGTCCCAGACCGTGACGGTCACGATCTCCTCGCGCGGCCAGGCGGTCGGGTTGGCGACGAGAAACGCCCGCGGCCCTTCCGTGACGTGCCCGGACGTCGTCATGCCGCCGAGCCCCGTGCCGCGCCCCGGCCCGCCGCCGAGGGCGATGCTCTCCTGGCCCGGCGCCTGCGGCGGCGCCGCGGCCGGGCCGGCGAAGGACGTGTCGGCCGCGGCGGCGATCGTGCGCAGCGACTCGGTCTTGATCATCCCCGTGGCGGCGGCGGTCTTCTGGAACAGGCCCGCCTGGTACTCCCGCGTCGCCCGCACGCCGGAGCCGGGCAGGATGTCGTGGAAGTGGCCGAAGAGCGTGTGGATCCACGACTGCCGCAGGGCGTCGGCCGGGTACTCGCGGCCGACGGCGCGGCGGGCGAGGCTTGCGACGGCCTCGGCCTCCAGGCAGTAGTTCTCGCCGTACCGCGTCGCGTGCTTGATCGCGGCCTGCGACGTATAGCAGCCCGTGAATTCGTAGTTGAGTTCGCGGTCGAGCACCGGCCAGCGGTCGCCCGCGGCCTCCAGGATGGCGTAGTACTCGCGCGTGGTGGCGAAGCGGAACCTGGGGAAGATCGGCCACGAGTCCATGTCGCGGGCCCGGAGGATGTCGCGCCGGGTGGGCCCGCCGCCGTGGTCGCCCACGCCGTAGACGTTCATCCAGTCCGCGAGGCCCGTCTTCTCGCAGAACGCGAGACACGCCAGCGCGTTGTGCGGGCCGATGAAGTCGTTGTACCAGGTGGTCTCGAGGTTCACGAGGATCCGCGAGCCGTCCGGCCCCTGCCACCAGAAGACGGGGGGCTTCGCGAAGGCCCCGCCGCGACACATGTAGTAACGTGTTACTCCGCCGCGCGAGAGAATCGCGGGGATGGTGTGGGCGTGGCCGAACGTGTCGGGCTCCCAGTCGATCCGGACGTCGTCCGGCTCGAGGCCCAGGACCTCTCGCACGAACTCGCGCGTGTACAGGAGGTGCCGCGCCAGGCTCTCGCCGCCGGCGAGGTTCTTGTCGCCCTCGACCCAGTGGACGGCGGC
>JAPLML010000663.1 GCA_026387055.1 Planctomycetota bacterium
AACGCCGAGGCCAACATTCGCGTGGCCTCGGCCGACCGCGACCGCCGATCCCAGGTGGCCTCGCTCGACGCCGAGGCCGTGAAGGCCGAGACCGAGGCCAACGCCAAGAAGGCCGCCTACCGCGCGGGGCAGAAGGTGGCCGAGGAAGAGGCACGATCCAAGGGCTCGTCGGCCGCCATGCAGGCCGACGGCAGCATCCGCGTCGCCGAGCAGCAGGCCCAGCGCGAGGCCGAAGAGGCCCGCGCCCTCCGCGAGCAGTCGCGCCTCAAGGCCGACGTCCTCGTCCCGGCCGAGACCAGCCGCAACCAGGTCGTCATCCAGTCGGACGCCGAGAAACAGATGAAGATACTCATCGCCCAGGGCGAGGCCAACGCCATCCTCGTCAAGATGAAGGCCGAAGCCGAGGGCACCCTGGCCGTCCTCGCGGCCAAGGCGAAGGGCTACGGCGAACTCATCCAGGCCTCCGCCAAGGACCCGCAGGCCGCCACCACGCTCCTGATGATCGAGCGCCTGGTCGACGTCGCCCGCATCCAGGCCGAGGCCATCAAGAACCTGCCCCTCGAGAAGGTCATCGTGTGGGATGCCGGCGGCAAGGAGGGCGGCCTCGCAGACCTCGGCAAGAGGCTCGTGGGGGTCCTGCCGCCCATGCACCAGATCGCCCAGATGGTCGGGCTCGACCTGCCGGACTTCCTCGGCTCGATTAAGAGCAAGTCGAAGGGCGAGGCCCCGCACGCGGGCGAAGGCGGCGCCCCGCCGGCGTAGTACGACAGCGCCACTTCGCGCGGCGCCCAATTGCCGGGTGGCACGGCCACGCGCTGTTGCGTGGCCGTGCATGGTCACGTGGGCGAGCAAGCACGGTCACGCAACGGCGCGTGACCGTGCCACCCTCGCTGAACACGTACGGGTCAGGAGACCCGCCGCGCGGATTGCCGAACCATGGTCGATCAACGCCCAATCGAAAAGCCTCCTGCCGAGCCGGTCGCCCTGACCGGCGTTGAGGACCGCCCGATGTCGGGCGGCCCGGCGCCCGGCGGCCTCGAGCAGGACCTCCCCGAGCAGGCGCGGGTCATCGCGCCGTCGCTCCTTCAGTCGGGCGAGATCATCGTATTCCAGCTCAAGCCCTCGCGGTGGTACATGGTGTTCGAGAGCCTGTGGATCGCTGCCATCGGGCTCATCCTCGTGCTCATGGGCCTCAGCATCCACGAGCTGCCGGCGAGCGTGCGCAGTTGGGCCATCGTGGTCGGCATCTCGGTGATCGGCCTGCGCGCCACCGTGGCTTACCTTCAGTGGCTCGGCCGGACGTACGTGCTGACGGACCGGCGGATCCTGATGCAGTACGGCGTCCTGAGCGCCGAGGTGGAGTGCATGGGCCTGGAGGAGATTCAGAATACGTTCGTGGCCCAGGCCGCCGCCCAGAGGCTCCTGGGGATCGGCAGTCTCTTCTTCCGGTGCCGCCATGAGACCCGCGGCGGCTCGATGGTGTGGGAACACATCCGCGAGCCGAAGGAAATCCACGCCCGCATCATCCTCCAGATCGACCGTTGGAAACGCACGCTGGAGATGATGAAACGGCAGTAACTAAGTAACTAGGTGACTGAGTAACTGAGTAAAGGTGCCGCGCTGCGTTCCTCTTTCACTCAGTTACTCAGTCACTTTTCGTGAGTACAGCCACCACCTTGCCTTGGGCGATTTTCCGCGCCTCATCTGGCGGTCGAAGTACAGGGTCATCGTCTCGCCGCCGGTGGTGCGGATAGTGAACCAGTGCTTGCGGACGTACCTCTCGCCGCTGCCGCTGGCGCAGGGGCCGAGCGTGCGGCGGGTCTCGAGGACCGCCTCGACCTCGAACTCCTGCCCCCGCCAGACGAACCGCCGGGGCAACCCCGGCCCGCCCCTCGCCATCGTCCGCACGTCGGCCGTTCCCGGCACGGGCGTGATCGGCTCGCCGACGAACCGCTCGGTGGGTTGACCGTTTCTCTTCATAGCGACGCGCGGCGGACCGCTTGGCCCGCCGCGCGAACACGCCTTCCGCCAAGCCGCATGGGTCACGCCATCGACCCTGCCGCCTGATCACACCGGCCCAGGAAACTCGGGGGGCACGCCCTCGTCGATGAATTCGCTGCTGATCGTATTGCGGATGTCGTCGACCTCACCGCCGGCCGAGAACTGGACGCCGGTCGTGCCATCCGCCAGGATCCAACTGCTGACCTTCTTGACGTCGACCGTGATGTCGCCGCCGGCGATGATGTTGACCTCGCCGTCGGCCCCGGAGATGATGCGCTTGGCCCGAAGACTCTCGATGTCGCCTCCGGCCGCAATGTTGACCACGCCGCTGGCGCCGCTGATCTCGCCGACGACCATGTTGACGATGTTCCCGCCCACGAGGTTGCCGTATATATCATACTCGCCGGCCAAGATCTGGACCAGGCCGTCCTGGCCGCCGGAGATGGAGTCAGCCAGGAGATTCTGGATGTCCGCGCCGGCCCAGATCTGGACGTAGGCCAGGGCGCCGGGGCCGCTAGCCGTGCCACCGTTGATCGTCCGCGCCGTCAGCATGCCGATGTTGCGGTTTGCTTTGATCGACACTCCGGCCAGGGCCCCATCGCCCACGGCCATACCGCCGTTGATCTGGTCGGCCGCGAGCTCCAGGATGTCGTTGGAAGCCTCAATGCGGACCCCGGCGGAAGCGGCATAGCCGTTGGCCGTCCCGCTCGAGATCTCGCCGGCAACGAGTCTCACGATGTCGTGGTACGCGGTGATGGTGACCTGCGGGTCCGCGATGGGCCGGTCGCTGGTGGAACCGACGATCTGGCCGACGCGGGCATCCACCAGGTCGTTGCCAAC
>JAPLML010000086.1 GCA_026387055.1 Planctomycetota bacterium
GTTGCGTGGCCGTGCATGGTCACGTGGGGGGCAAGCACGGTCACGCAACGGCGCGTGACCGTGCCACCCACGCTAAACACGTACCGGCCGGCACGCCCGCGGGATTCCGCGCAAGTCCCCACTCGCGTCGCCGTACCGGCGACGGCTAAACACGGCCGGGTCGCCAACTTACGAGCCAGTTGCGGCCTACAGCGCCTCGACAAGGATCAACCACCCGCGCTTCGGCTCGACCGGGATTCCCTCATCCGGCTTGAAGACGGCCGCCTTCTGGAACCCCGTAATCTCCGGCGCCCGAAGCGTCACCTTCGCCGGGTCCAGGCCGAGCGCCTTCCAGTCGATGCCGAGGCGCACAACCATCTGCTGCGGGGCCCAACTCGCGAGCGAGACGAGCGTCCGCCCCGGCCGCACGTACGCCGTCGCCAGGACGTCCTCGCGGCCGGTCCGCACGGGGCACGCCGGGTCCCAGTAGCCGATCATCCGGGCCTCGGAGATGCCGAACTCGTCCCAGACTTTCCAGACGTGCCGCGGGTCGCCCGACCACGGCATCCGGGCGGTCATGCCGTAGAGCATGCCGCGCCACGGGTTGCCGCCGCCCTGGAGCATCTCGCCCATGAGGCCGAACGGGATGCCGCTGATCTCGACGAGCCAATAATCCGGCGGATCGTCATAATTAAATTCCTCGCCGAACCACAGGCGGTCGACGTAGGGGAAGAACTCCATGTACTGGTTCGCCGGGCCGCGCGAGAAGCCCGTGTTCGAGTGCAGGTCGATGAGGCAACCGGGCCTCGCGGCCTCCATGACCTTGCGCATGCGCTTGAGGATCCGGCGGTCGTACGTCACGTCGTCGAGGTAGAGGCCGTCGATCCCGGCGTTCGCCAGGAGCCACTTGAGGCCCTCCACGTAATAGTTGTACCATCGCGATTCGCCGCTCGTGACGATGGCGGCGCACACGTCGCCGTCGTCGAAGCGGTGGTACCACGCGGGCCGGTAATCGGCGCCGAGATGTTCGCGGAGCCACGGGTACCCTCCCACGCCGCCGGGGGTGAAGATCTCGCGGCCGAGGCTCCTGAGGGCCCACATCTCGGTCACGTGGTTCGTGAGCTCGCGCACCGTGTAGTAGATCTTGACCTTCGCCCCGGCGGCGTGGGCCTCCTTCGTGTAGGCCGCGAGCTTGTCGGTCGCGATGAACGGGTAGTTGATGTACGGGTTCGGCGGCGTGGCGTGGTGGATGTTGATGATGTTCGCCCCCGCCGCCACGGCCTCCTTGACGGGCACGCACGCGTGGTAGTACCGCTCGCGGAAATGCTTCGCGGGGTCGAGCGGCTTGACGGGCGTCACGAGGAAGGCCCACTCGAACGTGACCTGGTCGCCCTTCGCAAGGCGCCGCGGCCCGCTCGCGGCCCGCACAAGGGCGCGGTCGCCCTGCTCGCTGAACGTGCACCCTCCGTTGCCGCCGTTATCCCACGACGGGGGCGGCTTGAGCTGGCCCATCGACCAGTAGAGGTTGACCATGGGGCCGGAGTACGCCGCGCCCCGCAGCTCAAGCTGGAGTCCCGCCCGCACATCGCCGATCC
>JAPLML010000551.1 GCA_026387055.1 Planctomycetota bacterium
AAGTAGACGATGTTGGGCGTGCGGGCGGGGGCCGTGGGCTCGGCGGCGTCCGCCGTACGGCGGACGCACTGCGACAGCAGGGACCCCGCAGCGCCCGCGGCCACGCACTTCGAGAACTCCCTTCGGCTCAATGGGTCCATGTGCGGATCCTTTCCTGGGCTGCCCGCGTCGGCCACGCGCGTCTATGGGAACCGCTCCGGCGGTTGGGGTACGACGGTATCTTGCTCCGCCGCCAGGTGCGTCCAGGCTCCGGGGGCGAGGATGGCGGTCCGGGCGAAGGGCTTGGTGACCGCCAGCCGAGCTTCCTGCGCGCCGGCGTTGAAAGCGAGAAGCCGGCCGCCCCCCCCTTCCCGCGCCAGGACAAGCGCCGCGGGAGCCGCGGCCGTGAAGCTCAGGTCAGCCGCGGCGAACGTGGTCGCGCCCTCCAGGCCAATCCACGCCGTCGCGGAGTTCACTGGCTTGCGGATCACCACGAGGCGAGCGTCGGTGGAGAAGCCGGGGACCAGCCCCGGCGGGACCTCGACGACGGCAGGCTCCCGGCCCCGCCGCACGATCACGATGGCCGTCTCGTGGGGCGTCGTAAGCTGCCTAGACCAGGCCAGCTCGTGACCGAGCGAGAGTTCCTTGGATACCACCTGCGGCCTGACTCCCTGGTAAGGGTAGAGGAGCGTGGCGAAGGTGGTTGGAGCGGGCGCCTGTTTCGTGTAGACGACGGTGGGGATGGGCCGTTTGCCGGAAAGGGAGAGCGCCCAGCCGAGAACCGGCTCCTGCTGGCCCTTCACGATCCTGGCCTGGAGGCCGTCGGTGTCGAGGGGCAGGAGACCCAGTTGGGCGCCGTCGGGCCGCGTCGTGTGGGCCGCCTTCGTCCCCTCGTCGAGCGTGGCGTCCGGCGCGTCGAGATGGAAGTGGGCGTCGTAGCGGTGCTCGCCCCGGCCCGTCAGGAAATCCACGGCCAGGACATAGTAGGGCTTGAGGAAGATGACATGGCGCGTGTGCGCAATGGACCGGTCCCGCTCCCCGACATAGGCGACGGGGAAGTACTCGCGGTCGGCGTGGCGAGTTGCCTGGTAGCCCGCGTCGTAGGTGCCGGCCGCTTGGTCGAAGAGCGGCGTGGTGCACCAGAGGGACTTGACGGGCTCCATGACGGCCTTTGCCCCGTCTACGCCGCGGCGCTGTTCCTTGCCGTCCACGGTGACGGTGTTGTGGCCCTGGGTGCTGATGGAATAGCGGCGCCACTCGGACTTGTCGTAGGGATAGCCGCCCGCCTCGGTGAGCAACGTTCGCCCGAAGGCGCCCAGGAGCAGGTTGAGCATGTCCTCGTGCCAGTGGGCGGTGCCGACGGGGCCAGCGTCGAAGAAGAGATACAGGTCGTCCGGCCCCCAGCCGCTGCGCAGGGCATAGTAGCCAGAGTAGGGCAGGAAGCTCGACAGCGGCGGCGCTTTGCCCTGCTTGCCGAGCGTGGCGCCGAAGAGGAACTCGTCGCCGCCCCACAGGCCGTAGGCTTCCTCGAGGCTGCGCGTCACGCGGTTGAACGGGTCGCCGTCGTTGACGGTGGGGATCTCGCCGCGTTGGTCCATCAGCCGCAGGTTCCACTCGTACATGGCCTTGAGCTTGTCGAGGTAGCGGGCGGGGAAGGGCACCGAGTTCAGGATGGCGAGCTTGGCGATGCCGGCGAAGCTCTCGCGGGCGACCTGGTGGTAGCTGAGCGTCAGCTCGATCTGGCGGTAGTAGGCGTAGGGCCACGGCTCGTTCATGCGAATGGCCGCCTCGATCGTGCGCCAGGCCACGGTGTCGCCCGGCGCCGCGTCGAGCGGCACAGGATTCTCCTCGACCCAGCTCTCCAACTCGGCGGCCCACTCGCGGGCGTACTTCTCGTCCAGCGTCTCCCAGTAGGCGTCGGCGAGGTGGATCCAGAAGTAGAAGCGGTGGAGCGCGATGTACGTCCATTCCTGGCTGTGGGCAGGGTCGGAGCGCTTGCGGGGGTTGGACGCCCAGTCAATCTTTGCCCCCACGGGGTAGGCATGGCGGTCGCTGCCCCAGGGCATGGCGAAGAGGTGCTGGAGGATGCGGTCGCCCGCGGGGTCGCTGGCCGCGGCCGGCGCCGACGGCCTGGGCGTGGGATAGACGGTCGGGTCGGCGGGCCGATCGGGCCGGTACTCGAGACTCCAGCGTGGCTGGCTTCGGGTGCGGCGGGAGTCGAACCAGGCGGCCTTGGCCGCGTCGAGGTCGCCCCGCGCGACTGCTGCCCGGGTCGCCTCCAGGCCGGGGAAATCGAGGTCGAGGGCGGCGAATAGCTCCTTGTCCGAGGTCAGCGGGCCTTTTTTCTCCTGGCCGACGCCTTCGTCGTGGAGTTCTGGCCGCCGGATCAGGGTCTCTGTAATCATGTCGCTCGCCGAGTAGGCCCAGGCTTCGACCCAGGCGGTGGCGGGCGGTGCGATCTCGCGGATGGCACGCCGGCGCCACGTCTCGCCCCGCAGCGCGGGAACCCGGTGTTCCGGCTCGATCACCCGGCGCTGTGCGTTGTGGAAGCGGAGGTAGAGGTAGACAGGCCCGCCCTTCGTCTCAGCGCTGAAGACGTACTCGTGCCCGGGCTGGCCGGGGACGAACTGGCTGAGGCCAACGCCGGCCGTCGCGTCGCGGTCAACGACCTTCAGCGCGTTCCCCTCCTCGTCCTTGCCCAGGGAG
>JAPLML010000094.1 GCA_026387055.1 Planctomycetota bacterium
GAGAGGGTCCAGGAGAACGGGGGGGTCGGCTCCGCGGCCACGGCCATTCCTCCCACGGCAATCACGATGAGGCCGATGAACCACGTTGGGCCGCGGCGAGCGGGGCCGCAACCTTGCATGAGGGCGTCTCCTTCGAGGCCAATGACGCCATTCTAGCGTTGGGGCGTGCCGTCTTGCCCGCGAAATTCGGCACCCTCGGTAAGGCCTTGGGGGTGGCACGGTCACGCGCCGTTGCGTGACCGTGCTTGCTCCCCCACATGTCCATGCACGGCCACGCAACGGCGCGTGACCGTGCCACCCTCGCCACAAACATGAGGTGCGCCCGCCTTGCGCCGGCCCGAGAAAAACTGTTGACAGCAGCAGGACTCGCGCGAGGATGGGAAACTCATCGGGCTCGGAAAACGGAACTGGTGCTCCTCTCGCCACGGCGACCACGCTCCGAGAAACCGCGGGCGTATCCCTCGCCGGCGGGCTTTCGGAGAGTGCCAGGTGGAACACTCGCCGTGGCGAGATGATGGACCATGGGGCCGAGACATCACCTTGAGGGCCCTCGCGTGCAGGGAACGCCCAGGAAGGAACTCTCGCTCCTGGACTCCACGTGCCTCATCGTGGGGATCATCATCGGCGTCGGCATTTACCAGGTGGCGCCGGGCGTGGCGAAGGGGACCGGCAACGGATGGGGCTTCCTGGCCATCTGGCTCGTCGGGGGCCTGCTCTCGCTGTGCGGGGCCCTCGGCTATGCCGAACTGGCCACGGCCTATCCGCGCGAGGGAGGAGACTACGTCTACCTCAGCCGCGCGTACGGCCGCTGGGCGGGCTTCCTGTTCGGATGGGTCCAGTTGGCCGTTGTGCGGCCCGGCGACATCGCCGCCACGGCGTTCGCCTTCGCCACCTACGGGGCGGCCCTGTACGATCCGCTGCCCACGGGGGACCACGCCCTCACCCTGCGGCTCTACGCCGGCGCGGCGGTCGTGGTTCTGACGGCCATCAACATCCTGGGGGTCCGCGCGGGCAAGTGGACCCAGAACCTGCTGACCATCGTCAAGGGGCTGGGCCTGCTGGCCATCGTCGCCGTGACGGTGATAGCGCCGGCGAGCCGCGCGGCGCCCGTGACGTTCGAGCCGCTGCCGTGGAGCTTGGCGCTGATCTTCGTGCTGTTCACCTTCGGGGGATGGAACGAAATGGCCTACGTGGCGGCCGAGGTGAAGGACCCCCGTCGCAGCATCGTCCGCGCGCTGGTGCTCGGCACCGCGGCCGTCACGGTGCTGTACCTGCTGGTGAACGGCGCGTTCCTCTATACGCTGGGCTACGGGGGCCTGGCCACCTCCGAGGCGGCGGCCGCCGCCAGCATCGCGACCGTATTCCCCCAGGGCGGGGGCCGGATCATCAGCGCGCTGGTGTGCCTGTCGGCCCTTGGGGCTGCCAACGGGCTGGTGTTCGCCGGCGCCCGCATCTCCTACGCGGTCGGCACCGAGCATCGGGCCTTCCGCGTCCTGGGCCAGTGGCATCCGCGTACGGGAACACCCGTCCGGGCGCTCGCGCTTCAGGGCGCTATCGCGGCGGGGCTGATTGTGCTGCTCGGGTCCTTCTTCGATGCCATCCTCTACACGGCCGCCGCCGTCTACTCGTTCTACCTGGCGACCAGCCTGGCGGTCATCGTCGTGCGTTTCAAAGAGCCCGGCGTGGAACGGCCTTACCGCGTGACGGGCTATCCCATACCCACCCTCCTCTTCTGCGCCGTGTGCGCATTTCTGATCTACAGTGCGGTTGCCTATAAGCCGTGGGTCGCGGCGGCCGCAGGGGCCATCTTGCTGCTCGGCCTGCCGATCTACCGGCTCAGCACACGGTGGGCGGCCGCGTCCGCGCGGCAGGAAGATGGGGGCGGCGTCCCATAAGGAGTCGGACCGTGCATCTGCAACTCATCGATTGGGCCATCGTCATCGGGTACCTGGCCTTCGCCCTGGGCGTGTGCCTCTTCTACGTCCGGCGGGCGAGCCGCGGCACCTCCGAGTTCTTCGTCTCCGGCCGGGCGGCGCCCTGGTGGCTGCTGGGCACCTCGATGGTGGCGACGACGTTCAGCACCGACACGCCGAACCTCGTGACGAACATCGTGCGGCAGGACGGCGTGGCGGGCAACTGGGTCTGGTGGGCGTTCCTCCTGACCGGCATGTTGACGGTGTTCTTCTACGCCAAGCTGTGGCGGCGCTCGGGTGTCATGACGGACCTGGAGTTCTATGAGATCCGGTACGCGGGCCTGTCGGCCGCGCTCGTCCGATGTTTCCGCAGCATCTACCTGGGGCTGTTCTTCAACTGCGTCATCATGGCGTCGGTGACCCTGGCGGCCGTGAAGATCGCGAGCATCCTGCTCGGCTGGTCGGCCGGGGTGACGGTGATCTGGTGTGCGGTGCTGGCGGTGGCGTTCTCGGTGACCGCCGGCCTGTGGGGCGTGGTGGTGACCGATTTCGTCCAGTTCATCATGGCGATGACGGGGGCGTTTACGGCAGCGTACTTCGCCACGCAGCACGAGGCGGTGGGCGGCCTGGCGGGGCTGTTCGGCAAACTGGACCCCAAGACGCTCAGCCTGCTTCCGGACTTCAACAACTGGGAGGCCGCGCTGAGCGTGCTGATCATTCCGCTGACGGTCCAGTGGTGGTCGGTGTGGTATCCGGGGGCGGAGCCCGGCGGGGGCAGTTACATCGCCCAGCGGATGCTCGCCGCCAAGGACGAGAAGCACTCCATCGGCGCCACGCTGTGGTTCAACGTGGCCCACTACGCCCTGCGCCCGTGGCCGTGGATCATCGTGGCCCTCTGCTCCATGATCGTGTACCCGACGCTGGAGGACATCCGGACGGCGTTTCCGAACGTCGACCCGAACCTGATCGGCAACGACATCGCCTACCCGGCGATGCTGAAGTTCCTGCCGGCCGGCTTCATGGGGATCATGGCGGCCTCGCTGATCGCCGCCTACGTTTCCACCATCGACACGCACCTGAACTGGGGCGCGTCGTACCTGGTCCACGACCTGTACCAGCGGTTCATCCGCCCCCGCGCATCGGAGAAGCACTACGTCCTGGTGTCGCGCCTGGTGACGGCGATGCTGATGGTCTGTGCGGCCGTCCTGGTGTTCTTCCTGGAGACCGCCAAGGACTCGTTTGACCTGATGCTGTCGATCGGGGCGGGCACCGGGCTGATTTACCTGCTTCGCTGGTTCTGGTGGCGCATCAACGCCTGGAGCGAGATCGCGGCGATGATCAGCTCGTTCTCGATCGCCATCGGCCTGTTCGTCGCCCGCAAGTGCGGCGCGCCCCTCTCGACGCACATCACGCTGGCAATCAGCGTGGCCGCCACGACGGCCGTGTGGGTGATCGTGACCTTCGCGACGCGGCCGACGAACCGCGAGACGCTCGTGAAGTTCTATCGCCTGATCCGGCCCTTCGGGCCGGGATGGAGGGACATCCGGAAGGAGACGGGGCTCGGGCCTTCGCCCGACAGCCTCTCGCACGCCGTCCTGGGATGGGTCTTCGGATGCGCCCTCGTGTACGCCGCCCTGTTCGGCGCGGGGAGCTATCTGTATGGCAACATCACCTTGGGCACGGTCTTCCTGGCCGTCTTTCTCGCGAGCGCCGCCGGCCTGGCGTGGCTGCTCACCCGCATTCTGCGCGAGTCGCCCAACGAACCCAGGGACACGTAGGCCGCGGTGTGCCACGGCCGAGTTCATCGGCCGGCGTGCAACTATTACTACAACGCCACTTCGCGCGGCGGGTCTCCCGACCCGCCGCGGTCGCCGCGGCGACCGTTATCTCGCCGCCCAGGGGCCAATTGCCGCGCGGTGGGTCAGGAGACCCACCGCGCACAAGGTTAAGTGGCGCTGTAGTACTATGGTCGGGCCTCGACGGCACCCACCACCACCTCCGGCTGATTTCGGAAATCGAGCGTCTGCTGGAGGCGGCGCATCGTGTCCTTCGGCTCGGCCGGGAGCAGGCCGGCGAACGTGACGAAGTGCCCCGCCGGAGGCGAACTCTCGATGCCCACGCCCCCTGCCCCGGCCCCCGGCGCCACGAGATGGCGCGCCGCCGTCTCCGGCGTGACGAGGCCCAGGGCCAGCTTCTCGGCGTTGAACTTGATCCCCCAGTGAACGTTCTCGGCCGCGACCTGCCCCGGCACGCCGTCGGACTCCTTGCGCACGGGTCCCGTGGCGCCGCTGGAGAATAGATACGTGCCAGGGGTCGGCCCGTCGGCGGCGAAGCTCTTCGGATGGTCGAAGTCCCAGTAGTGCCCGACCGGCTCGTTGAGAGTCACTTCCATCCACGACGCGCCGCCGAACAGGCTGATCGTCTTCACAAGCCCGGCCGTGTCCGTGCAGACGTATCGCACCAGCGCGGGGCCGCGGGCGGTGCACACCAGGTCGTGCGGCGTGTCGCGATGGCCTTCGGCCAGGTCCGAGAAGCCGGCCCAGCCGGTCTCGCCCGGCATCGTCAGGTCGCGGCCGCCGAGGGCCTTGACCTCCCAGCGATAGACGTGGCCGCCCTCGCGGCCCACGAGCACCCGCACCTCGCTGTTCTCGATCCACTTGCCGCCGCTCGCGCCGTCCCGGGTCGAGACCGCCTGCGGCAGGGCCGGCGGGGCCGTAGTCAGACCCATGTAGACGTGAACGGTTGCCAGCGTCCCCTTCGCCAAGGGGCCGGAGAGCAGGAGGACGAGCCGCGCCTTGCCCGGCGCACCGGCGGGATCGAGTTGGGCGAGGATCTCGCGCGGGGCGCCCTCCCCCGCCGCGGCAAAGGCGCGCACCGGTTTCGCCGCCAGGCCGTCCGGAAGCGCCACGTCGATCTCCATCGGCAGGTCGAACCGGTCCACCGGCCCGGCGTTGACCTGAAGGGCCAACCGGTGGCTGGCGGTCGGTTCAGCCCACGGGGCCGCCGGCGCCAGCGGTCTCGCTTCGATCTTCTGCGGACGCGTGCGGCGCGCGAAACTCTCGGGCAGCGCCAGGCCCATCGCCTCCGGTCGCGGCAGGGGCTTACCGGCGGCGAGGTCCGCCCGCGCCTGCGCCAACCGCCTGGCCAGTTGGTCGTACCTGCCGACGACGCTCTTATAGCGGACCAGGGTCCAGTCGAGGGCATAGGGCTTGCTCTCGGCCAGCCAGATCCGCTGGAACTCCCGGCCCAGGGCCTCGTGGGCGTCGCGGGCGGCGAGGATCAGGCCCTCCGCCCCCTTTACGAGCGAGAGCGCCCGCTCGACGTCGGCGGTCTCGCAGGCCCGAGTGTACGCCTGCGCGGCCTCCAGGGCGTCGAGCATCCGCCGGCCGATGAGCTCCATCCGCCGCGCGCCCTGGAGAAAACTATCGAGCAGCTCCGCGTTGGCGCCGGCCTCCTTCCTGCAGGCTTCGAGGTGCTCGATGGCCGGCCGCACGATCTTGAGGAGCCGCTCCGCCGACGCGCGGGTGGCCGGGGCGCTCGCCCGCGGCTTCAGATCGTCCTCCCAGAATCGACTGTTGTTCATGCCTGACATACCGGGCAGCCGGTGCGTCTCGGCCAGGAGCTCGATGGCCCGTCCGAAATGGTCCCCGCTCTCGCCGAAGAGGACCGCGCCCACGCGCCGGTTGAAATCCTCCGGCGCCGTCGCCGACGCGTTCCAGGCGCACTCCGCGCCCCACGCATGACCGTGCCAGGCGCAGCCCTTGAGGGCCTCGCCGTCGTCCTCCCACGCGGTGTTGAGCATGCCGAGGGCGCCGTGCTTCGCGCCGTCGCGGACGAAGTGGCGGATGTTCGCCGTCGCCGCGCCGAAATCGGGCAGGATGCGGCTCCAGTTCGAGATGCCGGGGCACACGAAGAACGCGTAGCCCGACCGGGCGAACGGCACGATCTGGTCCTCGAAGCTCGGCCGTGGATCATATCCCCATGTCAGCATGACGGTGTCCTTGGGGATCTCGCCGAGCTTGTCGGCGTGCTGGAGGATGATGTCGCCCCACATCATCATGCGCTTGCGGTACTTGTCCCTCAGAAGATCGTGGACGCGGCGGATGTGCTGGACGTACACGCCGCCCACGCCGATCTTCCCGGCCAGGGCCTTGGCCGGCCCCGTGCCGAGGCCCCACGTCTCGTCGCAGCACACGTTGAACATCTCGAAGGGAAGGAGCGGGCAGACTTCGCTATAGAGGTCGTCGAGCAGCGCGTACGACTCCTCCTTGACCGGGCAAAGCACGCCGCCGGTCTCGCGCAGGGCGGCGTATTCCGGGTGCCGCAGGATCCGCTCGAAATGGCCGAACGACTGCTGGTTGCCCAGGATGTCGACGCCGAGGGGCATGGCGCAGGCGACCAGCGCCGCCAGGTCCTCCGGCACAAGCGACCCGTCCTTCGGCCCGATCTTCGGGTGCTTGCGGAACGCGAACTGGTACTCCATGTAATAGGTGAACAGGTTCATCTTGAGCGACGCGCCCAGGCCGACCTGCGACTTCAGGGTCTCGAGCGTGGCGCTGGGGCCCCGCGTCATGTCGGTCTGGAAGCAGCGCCACCTCAGCGACGGCCAATCGCGGATCGCCAGGCACGGCGCGCCACCGGCTTGCCGATTGGCGCGGATGATCTGGCAGAGGGTCTGGGCGGCGTAAAGAAGTCCCGCGGGGCCGGGTGCGCCGCCAACGATTTCCTCGGGGCCGATGTCGAGGGCGTAATCCTCCGGCGTCGCCCCGTCGCGGAACTGGAACGTCGGCGCCGCCCCGCCGGCCTTGGCCGACAGACGGAGCCAGAGCGCGCCCTTCTCCAGGGCGCGAATCTCCAGCGCCGGCAGCCGCGCTCGCCGCAGTTCGGCAGCGATCAGGAGACCGAGGACGTCGGCGGCGCCCGAGGGCGCTTCGAGCACCAGCGGGCGGTCCAGGGCGCACGTCCCCGCCGTCAGCCGCACCTCCTTGGGGAACGGCACCAGCCGCAGTTGTGCCGCGTCGGCGGCCTGGACCTCAGCAGGTGCAAAGGTCGCGCCGGACAAGACCGGCAAGAGCAAACCGACCAACCAGCTGCGAGAACGCGATCTCCCCATGGCTTCGCTCCGGGCCCACACGCGGCAGCCATTGTAGTGCCGGCGACGGCCGGCCACCAGCACCTTGGCTCAGATCAGCGGTAACCCCTCAGTTACAGGCGCTTGGTTCAGATAACCCGGGTGGCACGGCCACGCGCCGTTGCATGGCCGTGCTCTGTGCTGGTCTGTAGTGCACGGCCACGCAACGGCGCGTGGCCGTGCCACCCCCGAAACTGAGGCGTTGCGATCAGCGGCGGTTTTGGCTGGCATCCGGCGTCCTCTGGTGACAAGATTTGGGGTGGCCAAGTGCAATCTGCGAGGGTCCCATGGTGCGTGCACGACGGTTGCTTGGAGTTGCCTGCCTGCTGGTGCTGGTTCTTGCCGGAACATGTTCGCAGGCTTGGGCGGAGGAACCCTTCGACTACTTCCGGAATTCCTGGAACGTGGTCGGGCTCAAGGACTACCGCGACGGCGCGAGGATCACCCCCGACAACAAGATCCAACTGGCGGGCAACCGGGTCACGCTCCGATTCGGCCGCGATCTCGCGCCCCTGGGCCGCAAACAGACCAAGCTCCTCGCGGACGGCTATCTGCCCATCGTCCTGCTCTCGGCTGCCGACGGGCCGGTGCGGTATGACTTCACCCTCTGGGCCACCCCCCTGCCGAGCGTCAAGGATTGGCGGAAGGCCTTCCCACCGAGGGCGAGAACTTCCTGGTCTGGATCCTGGCCAAGGCCACGAACACGGGCGCCGCGGCCGCCGAGGCGAAGGTGAAGGTCCAGCAGAGCCGGCCCGGCGCGGCGGAGCACACCCTGACTTGGCCACTGGCGCCGGGCCAGAGCGCCGAAGGCGCGGTCCGCCTGCCGTACGCGCCGGACTCCGCCGCCAACGTTTTTGACAGGGAAGACGCCGGGCTCTGGCGCGACCGGACGGCGGCGTTCTGGCGCGACCTCCTCAACCAGGGCGCCCGTATCCAGGTGCCGTGCGAGAAGGCCACGCAGGCCCTCCTGGCGGCCCACGTGTGCCAGCTTATCGCCAACGACGGCGGCCAGGTGCACGGCGGCGAGGGGTTTTATGACGAGTTCTACATCCGTGATGGCGCCTACCAGGTCATGGAGCTGGAGGAGGCCGGGTTGATGGACGCCTCGCGCAAGGCCCTCGACTTCTACCTGGCCGCCCAGCGGCCCGACGGCCGGTTCGAGACGCAGAAGGACCAGTTCGACGCCAACGGCCAGGCCGTCTGGGCGCTGTGGCAGTTCCACAAGATCACCGGCGACCGCGCCTGGCTGGAGCGGGCCTATCCGCAGATGCGAAAGGCGGCGGACTGGACGATGCAGGCCCGCCGGCTGGCCCCGGCCGATTCGCCCTTCGCCGGGCTGCTCCCGGCCGCGCCCGCCGACGGCGAGTTCCTGTGGGACGGCAAGCACCACATCGTCGGCTACGACCTGTGGAACCTCCGCGGCCTGCTCTGCACGGCCGACGCGGCGGGGGTCCTCGGCAGGAAAGACGACGCCGAGACGCTCGCGCGGGAGGCCGCGGAGTACCGGGCCGCCATCGACGCCGCCATGAAGCGGACGGGGCTGCCGCATTTCCCGCCCAGCTGGGAGAAGGCCGGCACGCACTGGGGCGACACCGAGACGCTCTGGCCGACCGGGCTGTTCGCGCCGGACGACGCCCGGGTCGGGGCGAGCCTCGACGAGGTGCGGCGCCGCTTCGGCGGGGGATTCGTCGAGGGGACCCTCCGCTGGATGGGCCAGCCGGATGTTATTCATCCCTATATGTCCGCTTATACCACCATGGCGTCGCTGGCCCGCGGCGAGCACGAACAGGTCGTCGAGGACTTCTACTGGTACCTGCTGCACTCGACGGCCGCGCACGCGTTCCCCGAGGGCATCTACTTCAAGCGCCGTTTCGCCTGGGGCGATACCATCCCCCACGTGACCGGAGCGAGCAACTTCGCGATCATGCTCCGCCACATGCTCCTCGATGAGCGCGGGGACGAGCTGCACCTCCTGGCGGCCGTGCCCGATTGGTGGCTCGGCGAGGGCCGGGAGATCCGCATCGAGCGCGCGCCCACGCACTTCGGCGAGATGGGACTCATCGTCACGGGCAAGGCCGCCGGCGTGCAGGTGGAACTCTGGAAGCCGGCGCGCGAGAAGCCCCGCCGAGTCGTCCTCCACCTGCCCAGGTCGCGGCCCCTGATCGGGACGCTGGAGGGTGTGGAGGTCTCCCTGCGGGACGATCAGAAGAGGCGGTGGGACTTTCCGACCGTCGTCAATACCTACCAGGAACACGCGGGGGAGTTGATGAAGCCGATTCCCGGCCTCGTCGCCCTGCCCTTGGGCGCCAACCTTGCGGCCGACAAGTGTCGCCTGCTGGACCTCGCGCCCCTGGCCAACACCGATCCGTTCACCGCGCCGTTCGGCGTGCCCAACCCGGGCAAGTATCTTTTCACCGGCATGCCGGTCGGTGAGCAGACAGTGGGCGGCATACCTTTTCGGATCCTCGATCCGGCGCGCAGCGGCGGGCGCGGGCTGATCGTACTCCATTCGCCCCAGGCCCCTGCGAACCTCAAGTGGCCGAAGCAAGTGGAGATCCCGGTCGGGGCCAAGGGCAAGCGGCTGTTCTTCCTGGGCAGCGTGCACGGCTGGGCGCCCCAGGACGGGGGCGCCGGCGAGTGGGGAGCCGTGGCGCACTACGTGATTCACTACGCCGACGGCCGGAAGCAGACCGTTCCGCTCATCACCGGGCGGACCGCCGACGACTGGGCCTCGCCGCCGGAGGCGGAGGATGTCTTCGTCGGCCTCAAGGGCGACCCATGGCACCTGAACGTCCTCGGCGTGGAGTTGCGGCCCGTCCAGGTCGAGAAGATTGTCTTTGAGGACCTGGGCACGCCCGCGGCGCCGGTGCTGGCCGCCGTGACACTGGAAGAGCCGTCGAAGCCCTGACGACTCACGGCTCGGGCTTGGGCCATTTCAGGTGCTTGTGCAGGAAGTCGAACGTGCCCTTGCCGTTAATGGTGTGCGGCCCGGCGAACCACTCGATCTCACAGCGGTCGCCGATACCGAGTTTCGCCTGGTACAGGAACCGGACCTTGGCGAACTCGTAGGCCACGGCCTCGTCGGGCGCCACGCCATCGAAGTGGCCGCGCTCCACCATGAACGGGCGCGGGGCAACGAGCGCCGCCATCTCCGCATAGTTGAACGTGCCGCCCAGGTCGAACTCGAAGATCTCGTATTCGCCCGTCCAGACATAGCTGTAGGGGCTGCGCGTCGAGGCGTTCTTCCATACCCACTCGTTGAAGTCGGCCGAGCAAATCGACAGGCAGTAGTTGCTCACCAGCGGCGGGATACGCATGGCGCTCTTGCCGCCGTAACTCAGGCCATAGAACGCGATCCGCTGCGGATCGACGCACGGCAGCGACTTCAGCCAGTCCGTGATCTGCTGGTGCTGCGGGACCATGACGGAGAACAGGGTCTTCTTGATGGGGTTGGCCTTGCGCTGGAGCGTGCGGAAGCGGTCCCCGAAAATGTACAGGTTCTGCGGCGCGAACGTGATGAACCCCCGCTCGGCGAGCCGCGCCGCAAAGTCGTGGTACGCCGCCTTGTCGCCGGCCATCACGTCCTGGGGCCGCCCTTCAAGGCCGTGCTGGCAGACGACCAGCGGGCGCCTCTCGCCTTCCTTCATGTCCTTCGGCACCAGCAGAAAACCGTAAGCGATGACGTCGGGCAGGACGTCCAGGACCACCTCGTAGCCGGCCCACTTCGGCGTGTCGTAGGCCTTCCGGCTGCGCGCGTTCGGCGGAAGCAACTCCTCATCGAACCGCCCGATGACTTCGTCGTAGAAGAACTGCCGGAAACACTGGCAGCTCAGCTGGTACTTGGGGAGCGAACTGGTATCGAGTTTCGCCATGAACTCGCGGCGGACGCGCGGGCTTTCGTCCAGGAGCCACTGATTGTGGCGGTCGATCTCGTGGAACTGCCGCTCGCGG
>JAPLML010000442.1 GCA_026387055.1 Planctomycetota bacterium
GCGCCGCCGGCGGCCTGCCAGCGGTCGAACCGCGAGGACCACTCCGCGACCGTCGTGCCGGGCGCCAGGTCGATCCCGAGCGGCACCGACTCGCGCTTCGCCAGGAGCGCGGCCACGTCGCCCGAGAGGTCGAGCGCCGCCGGACCCGAGAGGCCCGCGTGCGTGAAGAGGATGTCACCCGTGACGCCCACCCGCGACTGCTTCGCAAGGTCGATCCAGACCCTCGCCGGCGACACTGAAACGCCCGCACACTGGCGCGGCCACGTCTCGCGCGTCACGAGCGGCACGAGGGCGGGCGTCGGCTCGATGATCGTGTGCCCCGCCTGGCGCGCCAGGTCATAACCCGTGCCCGTGGCGCCGAGCGCCGGGTAACTCCGCCCTCCGGTCGCGATAACCACCCGCGGCGCCGCCACGCGGCCACCCGCGGTCTCGACGCCACGCAAGCTTCGCTCCGCCATCCACAGCCCCGTGACGCGGACGCCAAGGCGCACGGCCACGCCGAGCTGTGCCGCGCGGCGGCGGAGGGCCTGCTGGACGGTCTGCGCCTTCTCGGAAACGGGATACACGTGCACACCGTCGGGGGCGTGGGTCGGCACGCCAAGGGCGTCGAGGAACTGCCGCAGGCCGCGAGAGTCCATGGCGGCCAGCGCCGGCTGCATGAAGCGGCCCTGGCGGCCGACGCGGCGCATGAACTCATCGGGGGCAAGCATGTTGGTGAGGTTGCACCGCCCGCCGCCCGTGGCGAGGAGCTTGACGCCGGGGCGATCGAGCTGCTCCAGGAGGACGACCTTCCCGCCGCGCTCGGCCGCCGCGATGGCCGCCATGAGACCGGCCGGCCCGCCGCCGACCACGGCCACGTCTGCGCGTTCGACCTCGGATGCGATGGGTTTCACCGCCGAGCATCGTAGCGGCCGCAGGGACGGGTTGCAACGGCATCATGAACCCCGGTGGAATGGCGCTTTGCGCGGCGGGTCAGTAGACCACACGTGTTCAGCGCGTTGCTTAGATAGCCGGGTGGCACGGCCACGCGCCGTTGCGTGGCCGTGCATGGTCACTTGGGCGAGCAAGCACGGTCACGCAACAGCGCGTGACCGTGCCACCTACGCTAAACACGTACGGAGACCCGCCGCGCCAACGGTCAAGGGGCGGACGGCGAGGGGAGGGTCAGGCGCACGGCGAACACGCCGCCATCGACCCGAACGGCGACCGACCCGCCGAGGGCGGCCACGCCGCGCTCGACCAGCGTCAGGCCAAGGCCGCCGTGGGCGCCGGTGTCGGCGCGGGCCGCGTCGCCCCGCCAGAAGCGGTCGAAGACGTGCGCGGCCTCTTCGGGCGTGAGCCGGCAGCCGGTGTTCGAGATCGCCAGTTCGGCAGTGCCGCCGGCGGACCGCCCATCTATCTCGATGCGTCCGCCGTCGTCGGTATGCTCGGCGGCGTTCGCCAGGAGGTTGGAGAGGACCATCGCGAGGATGTCGCGGTCGGCGCCGACGTCCAGATCCCCAGGCAGCCGATTCTCGTACGCGATACCGCGGGCCCGGACCGCGGGCGCGTGCGGCCGCCAGCACACCTCAACGACCTCCGCCAGTCGCACATCCTGAACACGGAGCACCGTCTGGCCGCCTTCGAGCCGCGCCAGCGTCAGAAGATTGTCGGCCATCGCCTGCGTCTGGCAGACGATGCTCAGACAGTCGCGGAGGGCCTGCTGATAGTCGCCGGCCGCGCGGGCGCGCGAGAGGGCGACTTCCATCGTGGACCGCATCCCGGCCAGGGGCGTGCGGAGCTCGTGGGCCACGTCGGCCGTGAGGGCCCGTTCCCGCTGAAACGCCTCCTCGAGGCGCGCCAGCAGTTCGTTCAGGCGTCGGATGACCGGCGCCATCTCGGCGGGCATCCCGGCCTCCGGGAGCGCGGCCGAGAGATTATCCTCACGGATGCCGGCAATGCGAGCCGCCAAGGCGTCGAGCGGCCGCAGGCCCCGGCGGACCACCAGGGAGGCCACGAGGAGCGTGAGGAGGATCGTGCCGCCGCCCGCGCCCGCCAGGAGCCACCGCAGCATCGCCAGGCTCCGATCCAGGCCGGCCGTCTCCCGCGCGACCACCAGCGTGATGAGCTGAGGGACGACGAGCGGCGCGGCGGCACTCTCGTCCTCGCGTTCATCCTCACCCTCCTGCTCGTTCTCGACCCTCGGGCGGAACCGCAGGATGACAGCCCGTCCCGGCCGGCCATCCGGGAGGGCAAGGGGGTAGAAGGCCGCGGCGCCCACGGCGCTTTCGCGCCGATCGAGGCCGCTCTCGGCGAGCGAGGAGGACCGTTGGAGGATCCGCCCGTCTTCGCGCCAAAGCTCGAAGTAAGCGGGACGGTCGGGGCTGCGGAATTCGGGCATCTCCCGCTCGTCGAACTCGACCTCGATTTCCCCGGGTTCCTCTTTGACCGAGGCGGCGATCGCCCAGGCCGTGGCGGCCAGCCCGTCGTCGAAGCCGCCCACGAGCGCGCGCTCGATGGCCGCGTAGACCACGACGGCGAAGACCGCCAGCAGGAGGGCCGTGCCGCCGATCGTCCACCCGAGGAGCCGTTGCCTCAGCGATGTCCTCATTCGCCCCCTCCCAACCGGTAGCCCCGCCCGCGCACGGTGTGGATCAGCGGCGGCTTGCCGGGACGCCTGAGCTTGCGGCGGAGGTAGCCGATGTACACGTCGACGACGTTGGAGTCGGCCTCGGCATTGAACTCATAGACGTGTTCCCAGATATCCATGCGTCTGACGACCTCCCCGGCGCGCATCGCCAGGTACTCCAGCAGGACGTACTCGCGCGGCGTCAGGTGCACCTCCTCCTTGCCCCGCCACACGCGCTGGGTGGGGGTCTCGATGCGCAGGTCCTGGACCCGGAGGGCCGGGTTCTTGGCGCAGTAGGCCCGCCGCGCCAGCGCCCGCACGCGGGCCAGGAGCTCCTCGAACGCGAACGGCTTGACGAGGTAGTCGTCGGCCCCGAAGTCCAGGCCCCGGACGCGGTCGGCCACCGTGTCCTTGGCCGTGAGGATCAAGACGTGGCACGGCCGGCCGTCGGCCCGGAGGCGCCGCAGGATGGTCAGGCCGTCCACCTTCGGGAGCATGAGGTCCAGGACCACCACGTCGTACGGGTTTGTGGTGGCGTACCAGAGCCCCTCCTCGCCGTCGCCCGTGACGTCGACGGCAAAGCCGGCCTCTCGGAGGCCCTTGGCGACCGCCTTCTGGAGCGGAGGATAGTCTTCGACGAGCAGGACGCGCATGACACCCTCGGCCGCGGAAGATGACGCCGATGGGCAACGGCGATGCCCACCGGCGTCGGATTCTACCTCACGCCACGCGACCTGTCAGCTTTTCGCTTCGGGCTTGGCGTCGTCATCATCGTCGCCATCGTTGTCCTCGTCGTCTTGGCCCTTGGCTTTCCACTTGAGTTCCTCGATGATCTTGCCGCAAGGAGCCACCTCGATCTCGCCCTTCTGGTCGCCCTTGACGAGCTCCGCCACAAAGACGATCTTGGGCGTCTCCAGTTTCACAAGCTTGGCGACGCCGTTGGCCTCCTTCTTGACCTCGGCGCGGATCTCCTCCTTGGCGATCTCCTTGATCTGGGCGCCTTCGGCGGCCTTGGAGATCGCTGCGCGGGCCTTTTCGGGAACGTCCTTCAGGGCCACCTCGGTCTCGACCTCAAGGATGATCCCGCAGGGCGTCACCGTGACCTCGATCTCGGCCTTGTCAATCTTCAGTTCGACCTCGAACACCTCCATGCCGTCCTCATCCTCGGCCTTGACCTTGGCGATGGTGGCGCCGGGGAAGGCGGCGTTGATGGCCTTGGCGGCCGCCTCGGGAAGTTCGACCTTGGCCTTTTCCTTCTTGCACCCCTCGTCCGCGGGCAGAGTGGCCGCGCCCAGCAGCGCCAAGACCATGACTGCCGCACCCACCAGCAACCAGCGTGTGTAGATCATGTGGAACCTCCTTGGTTCGAACCCACCATCCTCGCGGCCCGCCGACGCGGTCGGGCCATCGCGAACGGGTCGGCTTCGCCCCCTTCGCCGTTTCGTGCCAGCTTACTCGTGGAAGATGAGGGGATAATGAGAGGATCGAAGAAATTCCAGAGAGAAGCCGCCGAGGGGCGTAAGGCCTCGGGGGGTGGCATGGCCACGCGCCTTTGCGTGGCCATGCCACCCGAAACCGGGGGATTACCGGCGGCCGCCTTTTGGGATTGACGCTCTGCTCATCCGCGGATAGAGTATGTTGTTTTATGGGGCGTAGGAAGTGTGCGCCTTGGGCGCCAGGGGCCGTGCCCTGAGCGCTGCGGGAGAAGTGTTTGCCCATGGCCCTGGAAGAGCTCCGCAAGAAGATTGACGAGATCGACGCGCAGTTGGTCGCGATGATGAACGAGCGCGCCAAGTACGCCGTTGAGATCGGGCGGCTCAAGCGCGAGGCTGGCTCCAACTCGGTCTATGCCCCGGAGCGCGAGCGCGAGGTCATGCAGCGGATCGTGGCGGCCAACCCGGGCCCCCTCTCCAACACCGCCCTGATGGCCGTCTGGAAAGAGATGATGAGCGGGAGCCTGGCCCTCGAGAAGCCGCTGAAGGTCGCGTACCTCGGGCCGGAGGGCAGTTTCAGCCACCTGGCGGACCTCGAGAAGTTCGGCCGCAGCGTCCAGCTTGTTCCGGTCCGCGACATCGCCACCGTCTTCGACCAGGTGGCCCGCGGGGAGGGCGACTACGGCATCGCGCCGGTCGAGAACACCACCGGCGGCGCCATCCGCGACACGATGGAGTGTTTCCTCTGGATCCACGGGCCCGTCAAGATCTGCGCCGAGATGGCCCTGCCCATCCACCAGTACCTGCTCTCGAAGACGTCGCTGGAGCGCGTCAAGAAGGTCTACTCCAAGCCGCAGGTCTTCGACCAGTGCCGCGAGTGGCTGGCGAAGAATCTTCCGCAGGCCGACCTCGTGGCGGTCGGCTCGACGACCGAGGCGGCGCTGCTGGCTTCGCGGGTCGACGGGACGGCGGCCATCGCCTCGAGCATGGCGGCGGAACTCTACCACCTCGACGTGCTGAACCCGGCGATCGAGGACAACCCGCAGAACCAGACGCGGTTCCTCATCCTCGGCCGCGAGAGCCCCAAGCCCACGGGGCGAGACAAGACGTCGCTCCTGTTCAGCGTCTCCCACAAAGCCGGGGCGCTGGTCGAGGTGCTCGACATTCTCCGCCGCTACGGCATCAACATGACCAAGATCGAATCGCATCCGTCGCCCGCGCAATCGTGGGAGTACTTCTTCTTCGTCGACGTCGAGGGCCACGCCAGCAACGAGAACATGGCCGCCGCCCTCGAAGAGGCTCGCCAGCACACGCGGGAGCTGATCGTCCTGGGGTCGTTCCCCACGGCCGTCAGCGCGGGGGTGACGGCGTAGGGCGGGTGCTCCGCACCTGCCGCTGTTGTTTCGAGCCCGCCGCGGGAGCGGCGGGAGATCCTCGCGTTCGACGTCCCCCGCCGCTCCCGCGGCGGGCTCGCGGAGAAAGCTGGGGCTCGATGATCATCGTGATGCAGGCCAAGGCGACGGAGGCAAACCTCGAGGCGGTCATCCGCCGCATCGAGGACCTGGGCCTCAAGCCGCACGTCTCGCGCGGCGAGTTCCGCACCATCGTCGGCGCGATCGGCGACGAGTCGCTCCTGAAGCCGGAGTTCTTCGCGGGCCTGACGGGCGTCGACTCCGTCAAGCCCAGCATGAAGCCCTACAAGCTCGCCAGCCGCGATTTCCACAGCGAGGACACCGTCCTCAAGATCGGCGACTTCCACGTCGGCGGCAACTACCTCGCCGTCATGGCGGGGACCTGCTCTATCGAGGGCGAGCAGCAGATGCGCGTGACGGCGATCGCCGTCCGCGATGCCGGGGCCGTG
>JAPLML010000354.1 GCA_026387055.1 Planctomycetota bacterium
GGCGGCGGAGGCAGTACCGGTGTCGGTGCCGGCGGCGGCGTGGGCGGCGGCGGCGGCGCGGGCGGCGCCGGCGGAGGCTCGGGTGGGGTGGGCGGTGGGGGCGCCGACGGAGGCGCGGGCTCGAGCCCCGACAGCGCGTAAACCGTCCCGTCCATGCCGGCCACGTAAACCACGCCGTCGGCGACGAGGGGCGACGACCGCACCTGTTTCTCCGTCCGGAACTTCCACTTCACCTGCCCCGTGGCGGCGTCGAGGGCGTAGAGGTCGCGGTCGTCGCATCCGAAGAACACCATGCCGCCGGCCACGGCGGGCGAGGAGCGAATGTCGTCCCCCGCCGGGCACCGCCACCGAATCTGGCCAGCCTTCACGTCGATGGCGTAGAGCGTCTTGTCGTTGCTGCCGAAGAAGAGGAGGCCGCCCGAGAACGCCGGCGACGTCTCGATCCCCTTGTCGGCCTTGAAGAGACCCTTCTGCTGCCCGGTGGCGGCGTCGAGGGCGTACAGGTTGCCGCGCTCGTCGCCGACGTACACGATCCCCTCGGCGACCGCGGGCGACCCCACGAACCCCTTGTCGGCCTTGAACCACCACCGCTGCATGCCGGTCAGGGCATCGGCGGCGAAGAAGTGCCCGCCCGTGTCGCCGACGTAGACCAGGCCGCCTGCGAGGGCCGGCGAGGCCGTGACGCCCTTGTTGGTCTTCAATCGCCATCTCTCCATGCCGCTCTTGGCGTCGACGGCGTAGAGGTGCTTGTCGCCGCTGCCGAAATAGACGATGCCTCCGGCGACGGTGGGCGAGGAGTTCACGTCGCCCCCGGTCAGGAACCGCCACTTCTCAAAGCCCGTACGGGCGTCGACGGCGTAAAGGTGCTTGTCCTGGCACCCGACGTAGACCACGCCGTCGGCGACCGCCGGCGACGACTCGATGTTGTGGCGGGCGCGGAACTGCCACCGCGGCATGCCCGTGCGGAGGTCGATGGCGTACAGGTAATCGTCGCAGCCTCCGACGTAGAGCAGGCCTTCGGCGATCGCCGGCGACGAGAGGAGCTTGTCGCGCGTCGCAAACCGCCAGAGCTGCGCCTTGACGTCCGTGATCGGCGGCGAATTGTAGCAGCCCGTGTGCGACGGGTCGGACCGGAACATGCTGCCGACGGGAATCGCCTGGGCCGACGCGCTCGCGGGCCAGAGGGCGGCCGCGGCGATAAGAGCAATCATCACGGCCATCATCAGGTTCTTCATCGAGAGTCTCCTTGTAGGGCAGGTGCTCCGCACCCACCATTCAGATTAGACGATAGGGCGCGCCGTGCCAAGCGCAAAACCGTTTAGCCGGGTTCAGTGGGTGTGCCGAGATTTTGTGGCAAGCCCTGTTCATCGAGGGTGGCACGGCCACGCAACGGCGCGTGGCCTCGCCACCCGGGTTATCTGAACCAAGCACCTGTAAGGGAGTTACTTTGGCCGGGTTCAGTTTGGTTGCAATCGGCCCCCGCCGCCGATAGACTTGACCGCGTCGTATAATACTCGGTCATCGCACCTGGGGGCCGATCATGCCTAATACTACAACGCCACTTCGCGCGGCGGGTCTCCCGACCCGCCGCGCACCTGCGTTATCTCGCCGCCCGGGGGCAATTGCCGCGCGGTGGGTCAGGAGACCCACCGCGCACGAGGTTAGGTGGCGTTGTAGCACCAATCGCGTCACGGGCGTCTTACTGTTCCTGACCTTCTCCGCTCTTCTATTTTCGGCGCCACCTCAGCCCTGTGCGGCGGCGGGGCGGGCGCCCGACCCGGAGGCCGCGAACGTCCCGAACGACTACGGCGGCGGCATCCTCTTCGCCTTCTCCGGTCTGGACGGGAAGACCCTGGCGGCCGAGCCGGTCGTCGCGAGCACGGTCGCCGGCACGCCGGGCCTCCGGTTCCACCTGCCGAAGAACCCCGTCCTGAAGCTCCATCTGCCGAGGGCGGGCGAGATCCAGTGGCGTCGCCTTCCTGGCGCCGAACGTCGTGGTGGGCCGGCTGCCGGCCAGCGCCCGCGTCTCGCTGGAGGGGGGCGACTACAACATCGCCATCATGCGCGGCGAGGTCGGCGACCGCACCCAGTTCGCGGTGGTCTGGCATCCGAAGGGGGCGCGCACGGCGGCCGCCATCGCGTCGCAGGCCCTCCAGGCGTCGATGGACACGCTCGTGGAGGGCCGGCTCGAGTTCTTCCCGAAGCTGCCGCCGCCGCCCGACAACACGCCGCCCGTCCAGGCCCGGACGCTCGCGAAGGCCTTCTCGGTCATGAAGGTGAACGTGTACTCGCCCGAAGACACGATCAAGGGGCGGTGGACCACGCCCGCCCGCTGGCCGCAGCAATATATGTATCTGTGGGATACTGCCTTCAACGCCCTCGGCCTCGCGCACCTGGACATGGCCCTCGCCAAGGAATCGCTCCTGGCGGCGTACGGGTTCCAGGCCGAGAGCGGCCTGGTGCCGACGCGGATGGGCCCGGGCGTGGGCGCGGCCGAGGCGTCGCAGCCGCCCCTCCTGGGCTGGGGGGCGTGGGAGGTCTTCTCCTTCGACCGGATGCGGGACCGCGAGTTCCTCCAGAAGTCCTTCGACACCGTGCAGAAACACGTGCTGTGGTACATGCGCACGCACCGGCTGGACGGCGAGCCGCCGCCCGAGAAGCCGATCGAGCACGGCACGCCGCTCTATGTGTGGAAATCGGCGGAGGAATCGGGCATGGAGAACTCCCCGCGGTTCGACGGCGGCGCCGCGTTCGCCGCGGTCGACCTTTCCGCGTACCTCGCCAACGAGTGCCGGGTCCTCCAGGAGATGGCCCAGCGGCTCGGCTACCGCGAGCTCGCGAAGACCTGGGGCGGCCGCGCCGACGCGATCGCCGAGGCCGCCCGCCGGCAGCTCTGGGACGACGCGCGCGGGTTCTTCTTCGACCGCAAGGCGCCCGACGGCGAGTGGGGCGGCGTGTGGTCGAGTGCGGGGTTCCTGCCGCTCTGGGCGGGCATCGCCACGCCCGAGCAGGCGGCCCGCCTCAAGGAGCACCTGCTCGGCAAGAAGTTCTGGACCGCCATGCCCGTGCCGAGCGTCGCCCGCGACGACACCAGCTACAAGAAGGACATGTGGCGCGGCCCGGCGTGGCCGAACATGAACTACCTCATCATCCGCGGCCTGCGGCGGTACGGGTTCGAGAAAGAGGCCGCGGAACTCCGCGCCAAGACCCTGGCGGGCATTGCGAAGTGGTACGGCCAGACCGGCGCGCTCGCCGAGTTCTACGATGCCGACGACCAGACGCCGCCCGCCGACCTCGCGCGCAAGGAGCAGAAGACCGCCGACGGCGGCGCGGGCAACACCGCCGACTACTTCTGGACGGCCTCGGTGTACGCCGACCTTCTCCTGAGGCTGAAGCCGTGATTCCCGCGGGGCATCCGTCACTTCCCGGTGTGGCACGGCCGGCTTGCCCGGCCGTGGCGAAACACGCCGAGTCAACCCACGGCCGGGCAAGCCGGCCGTGCCACATCACGTGGTCTGCGTCGGCGCTTCGTTGAAAACCCCGCCCATCCCCGATACACTTTGTCAAATGCGCGGCGTGGATTCCAACACCCTCGGCATCACCGCGACCGTGCCGGTCGAAGTGCTCCTGGCGGCCGGGGCGACGCCGATGGACCTGAACAACGTCTTCATCACCTCGCCGGACCCGGCGGCCCTTGTGGCCGAGGCCGAGCAGCGCGGATTTCCCATCAACTGCTGTGCATGGATCAAGGGCCTCTACGCGACCGCCCGCCGCCGGGGCGTGCGGCGCGTCATCGGCGTGGCCCAGGGCGACTGCTCCAACACGCACGCCCTGATGGACGTGCTGGCCGCCGAGGGCGTCGAGGTCATCGACTTCAACTACCCGTACCCCAGGGAGGCGGCGGCCCTGGCGAG
>JAPLML010000174.1 GCA_026387055.1 Planctomycetota bacterium
ACCCGAACATCCGGGTGGTGGAGGAGGACCAGGTTGACACGCTGACCGTGTACAACGGCGGCAGCCCGTCCAACGACGTCGGCGGTCTCACGGCCGACCGCCTGAGCGGCCTGGGCATGGGCGGCGACGCCGTCATCGGCGGGCGCCTCGTCCGCGGCGGCATCGGGTATACCGGCCTGGAAGCGGTGAACATCGAGCTGGGCTCGGGCGACGATACCTTCACGATCGAGTCGACCCACGCGGGCTCCACGACTCTCGCCAGCGCTGATGGCAGCGATACCGTCAACGTCAAGACGCTGCTGGGCCACACCACGATCGGCACGGGCCTCGGCAACGACATCATCAACGTCGGCAGCGACCTGGCGCTCCTCGACCAGATCACGGCCCTGCTGACCGTCGACGGCGGCGCCGGCACCGACGTGCTCAACATCACCGACACCGGCGACTCCAACGACAACTTGGGCGTGCTGACCAGGATCACGCTGACCGGCCTGGATATGCCGACGGTGTCCGAAGTCCAGACCCTGTACGTCCAGGCGGCGGGCGGGCAGTATCGCCTGCGTCTGGAGGGCGCCGGCTCGTCCTTCACGATCGCCCCGACGCCGCCGGTCGGCGGGCAAGCCGTGGCCGACGCCACGCTGCCGACGGTTATCACGGTCGGCTTGAGCGGCGAGGCCGTGGCCGACGAGATCTGGTCGGTGACCCTGGTCACGGCCGCCGGGTCCTCCGTACACACCCACACGGTTGCCGCGGGCGAGGATCTGGCGGACGTGGCCGCCGCCCTGGCCAACGACATCAACACCCATGCGGCGGGCTTCCTGGCCTCGGTCGTGGGCGAGACCATCGCGATCGTCAATCTCAGCGGCCGCTTTGCGGTCCTAGCGGACAGCCCGGACAGCGGCGTGGCCCTGGTCGATGACAGCACCGCTCGGCTATCCACCGTCACGCTCCAAGGCGCCGTCGCCGAGGATGACGAGTGGCAGTTGACGCTGACCTCCGGCGGCACCCGGACGACGTATTCGTGCACGGTCCTCGCCGGGCAGTCGCTCGCGGATGTGGCGCAGGCCCTGGCGGCCCAGGTCAACACGCGGCAAGGCTTCACCACCATCACCGTCGGCTCGGTCCTGGTGATCGTGAATCTCGACGGCGCGCTGGCGGTTTCGGCGGTCGGCCCGGTTGCCGGCCAGGCATGGGTCGACGGCAGCGTTCCCGGCGCCGCAACGGTGACGCTCAGCGGCGAGGCGGTCGTCGGCGCCACGTGGTCGCTGACCCTGAACAACGGCCTTGCCACCTCAACCCACTCGCACGTGGTGGCGGCGGGCGAGACCCTGGCGGACGTGGCCGCCGCCCTGGCGGGCGATATCAACGCCGGCGCGGCCGAGGGCTTCGCGGCGACAGTCTGGAACGGCCTGCTCGTGGTCGCCAACGTGACGGGCAAGTTCGTGGCATCCGCGGTCGCCCCGTCCGGCGGGCTGATGCTGGTCGATGACAACACGTTGACGCTGTCCGAACTGGCCCTGGCGGGGACAGCGGTTGAGGGCCAGGTCTGGTTGGTGGCGCTGGACGACGGCCACAGCATCTCGACCCACTCGTATGCAGTGGCCGCGGGCGACACCCTGGCCAGCGTGGCGGCGGGCCTGGCGGCGGCCATCAATGCCGACGCCGGCCGCGGCTTCGTCGCCTTCGCCGTCGGCGAGACGCTGGCCGTGTCCAGGGTCACCGTCGCGACGCTCGACTACCGGCTGAGCCCGGCGGCAGTCGGGGAGCAGCTCGCCCGGCTGTATGGGATCCTGCCGGCCGAGTTGGCCGTCGAGGAAACCGCCCGCCTCGCCGGCAGCGTGACGTACAAGATCACCTTCATCCGCGAGCAGGCCGGGATCAACTGGCCGCAATTGGAGTGGGCCGAGTCGGCCGACGGCGTCGCCTTGCCGGTCTCCGGGTTGACCGCCGGCGAGAACGCCTCCGTCGACGTGCGGACCGCCACCCTGATGGACGGCACGACGACCCCGACGCCGAGCACGATCCACACGCTGTGCGTTGAAGCGGTCGGCGGCACGTTCGCCATCCGGCTGCTCGGCCAGACCACGGGGGCACTGCCGTACGACGCGACGGCCGAGCAGGTTCGTATGGCCCTCGAACCGATCCTGAACCCCAACAACAGCGATCCGTCCAAGCCGTACACCGACAACTTCACGGTCACCAAGCATGGCAACGTCTTCCATATTGCCTTCCAGGGCGAGTACCGCGGCCTGCGGCTCACCCAGGCCGATATCGACTCAGGCGCGCTGGACGGCTTCGCGGTCCTGCAAACCCGGCTGGACGGCATCAACTACTACAACGTCGAGACGACCAACATCGGCCTGGGCTCCGGCAACGACCGCCTGGACGTCTGGAGCATCGTCAACCCCACCAACATCAGGACGGGCGACGGCGCCGACGTGACCAACATCGGCAACCCGGCCAGCACCGTCAACGAGATGGCCGCCCCGCTCTTCATCGACGCCCAGGGCCACACGCCCCTCCACGCCCTGCTCCTCCTGGGCACCCTGGACGCCCACGGCGCCTCGGACGGCGACGTCCTGAACGTGACCGACGACCACGACGATGTCCCCGGCGCCAACACCGGCCTGCTGACCCGCAACACGATCGACGGGCTCGGCCTGTACGCCAATCCGGGCGAGCACGGCATCACCTACGAGAACTTCGACGTGCTCAACATCACCCTGGGCGACGGCGGGCACCTCTTCGACATCCTCAGCACGCACGGCGGGCTGACCCACGTCATCACCGGCGACGGCGACGACGTGGTCAACGTCGGCACCGAGGCCCAGACCGGCCGCGGCACGCTCGACGAGATCGACGGCCGGCTGATCCTTCACACCGGCGCCGGCGCCGATCAACTGAACCTCTTCGACATCGACGACACCAACCCCAACACCGGCCTGCTGGCGGCCGACGCCGGCCGCGACGTCGAGCACTCGCTGACCGGCCTGGACATGCCGGCCGGGGGCCTCTGGTACGACGGCGCCGAGGAGATGAACCTGTACCTGGGCGTGGACAGCGACCAGCTGACCCTCAGCGGCCCGCACGCCGAGACCTATACCAATATCTACGGCAACACCGGCGACGACCGGTTCATCTTCCTCGACGACAGCTGCTTCCGGGGCACCCTCTCCGGCCAGGCCGGCCTGGACACGATCGACTACACGGATTACCGCCTCAACGCGGTGACCGGGTTCAAGGCCAATACCTTCTACATCACGGCGCCGCAGGAGGGCCATATTGCCGGCCGGTTCAGCGACGACCCCAGCGCCATCGACTTCTCCTCGGTCGAGCACATCCTGGGCGGGGAGAACCGCGACCAGTTCGTATTCTTCCCGAACGGGC
>JAPLML010000106.1 GCA_026387055.1 Planctomycetota bacterium
GGCAACCTGAACCTCTTGTACCGCGACCCGGCGATCTCGAGCTCGTGTCCGATCCCGGTCCGCGCGCGCCCCAAGCCGCCGGCTCTGGCCGATGCCATCGCGTGGGACGGCCCCCAGGAAGGCGCCTTCATGCTCCAGGACGTGTACCAGGGGCTGGCGGGCGTTGCGCGCGGCAGCGTGAAGTGGATCCGCGTGGTCGGCGTGCCGCCGAAGGTCCAGCCGAACATGAATACGCCGAGCATCGGCGTCTCGGCGGAGGACCCCGGCAAGTTTCTCCTGGGCACGGTGCCGGTCGAGGAGGACGGCTCGGCGTACTTCCGCGTGCCGAGCGGCATCTCGGTCTTCTTCCAGGCGGTCGACGCCGACGGCCTGGCGATTCAGACCATGCGGAGCCTGACGTACGTGTGGCCGAAGCAGACGCTCTCGTGCATCGGCTGCCACGAGTCGCGCGAATCGGCGCCGCCCGCCTTGGCGGGGCACCCGATGGCCGCGCGGCGCGAACCCTCGAAGCTCCTCCCCGGCCCCGAGGGCTCGTGGCCCCTCAGGTTCGACCGGCTCGTGCAGCCGGTCCTCGACAAGCACTGCGTCTCCTGTCACCGGCCGGGCAGCGGCAACGAGAAGGGCGCGCGGCTGGACCTCACGGCGGCCAAGGCGTACGATAGCCTGCTCTCCTTCGGCGGCAAGGATCTGCGGCAGCTTGCCTTCGAGAAGGACCGCTCGATCGTGGGCGAATGCGCGGCCCGCAAGAGCAAGCTCTGGGCGATCCTCAAGGACGAGAAGGGGCACGAGGGTGTCCGCCTGGACGCCGAGGGCCTCGCCCGCCTCGCCGTCTGGATGGACCTGTACGCCCAGCGTCAGGGCCACTTCAGCGATCAGCAGGAAATCGAGCTTCGCGAGCTGCGCGAGCGCCTGGCGGCGCTGCTGGCCAAGTGACCGTTGCTCCGGCCGTTTCTCCACGTGCCACGGGTTGGCAGGCAACCCGTGGCACGTGAACGGTTTACCCGCAAGAGGGGACCTATCACACTGCCCGAGACGCTCGACATCCGCGGCGGCCCCAAGGCGGTGCCCGACGGCCTGATGCGGCCGTGGCCGCCGATCAGCGACCTCGACCGCCGGATGGTCCTGGCCTCGCTGGACGGCGGCCAGCACACGTACGGGCCGAACTGCAAGGCGCTCGAGAAGGAGTTCGCCGCGTGGAACGGCAACCGTCACGTCCTGGTTTGCAACTCCGGCACGGCGGCGCTCCACATGTGCCTGGCGGCCTGCGCGTGCGGGACCGGCGACGAGGTCATCGTGCCCGCCTACACCTGGCCGTCCTCGGCGACGTGCTGCCTGCACCACAACTGCATCCCGGTCTTCGTGGACATCGACTGGGCCACGATGAACATCGACCCGGCGGCGATCGAGGCCGCCATCACGCCGCGCACCCGGGCCATCGTGGCCGTCCACCTGCACGGCCTGGCCGCCGACATGGAGGCCATCCTGGCCATCGCCCGCCGCCGCGGCCTGAAGGTCATCGAGGACGGCTGCCAGTCGCACGGGGCCGCGCTCAAGGGGCGCAAGGTCGGCACGTTCGGCGACTGTGCGGCCTTCAGCACCAACCAGAACAAGAGCCTCTCGTCGGGGGAGGGGGGCCTGTTCGTCACCGACGATCCGGCCCTCCTGGAGCAGGGCAAGACGCTCTGGTACTTCGGCGAGAACCGCGTGCCCGACGCGTCGGTCGAGTATCACACCTACGGCATGGGCTGGATGTACCGCCAGAGCGACGTCCTGGCCGCGCTGGCCCGCGCCCAGCTCACGCGCCTCGACGGGCACCTGGCGCAGCAGAAGGCGAACGCGGCGCGCCTGACGGAGCGCCTGACCGGCGTCGCGGGCCTCGTCCTGCCGTCGGCGCCGCCCGGGTACGACCATACGTATTACAATTACACGATACGTTTCGACATGGATGCGCTGGGCCACGCCGCCGATGCCAAGGCGATGCGCGACAAGCTCCTCGCGGCCCTCCGGGCCGAGGGGGCCGACGTCGGCGTCTGGCAGGGATGGCCCGTGCCCGAGATGACCGTCTTCCGGGCCCGCAACGCCTACGGCAAGGGGTGCCCGTGGCGGTGCCCGTATGCGGGCGAGGCCGATTACTCGGTCGAGCAATTCCCCGTGGCCAAGCGCCACAGCGACTGGCACGTGGGCATGACCACGCCCCTGCGCTCCCCCAATGGGCCGGAGGTGGCCGAGCGGGTCGCCGCGGCCTTCCGCAAGGTCCTCGAGAACCTCGACCAGGTGGAGGTACGTGTTTAGCGTGATACGAGATTGCCGGGTGGCACGGCCACGCGCTGTTGCGTGGCCGTGCACGGTCACATGGGGAAGCAAGCACGGTCACGCAA
>JAPLML010000473.1:0-1918 GCA_026387055.1 Planctomycetota bacterium
CACCGAGATCCCCTACGGCCAGATCAAGACCCGCATCATCGAGCGGATCGCCACGTGCGTCCGAGACGGCGTCATCGAGGGCATCGCCGACATCCGCGACGAGTCCGACCGCGAGGGCATGCGCCTCGTCATCGAGCTCAAACGCGACGCCCAGGGCGAGGTGGTCCTCAACCAGCTCTACAAGCACACGCCCCTCCAAGACACCTTCTCGATCATCAACATCGCGCTGGACCGCGGCCGCCCGCGCACGATGAACCTCAAGGAAATCCTGGTCTCCTATAAGAACCACCGCATCCAGGTCATCCGGCGGCGCACGGTGTACCTTCTGAAGAAGGCGCGGGCCCGCGAGCACCTGGTCTTCGGCCTCCTGTACTGCATCGCCAACATCGACGAGATCGTCGAGATCATCAAGAAGAGCCCCGACGTGCCGACCGCCCGAGAGCGCCTGATGACCAAGGCGTGGCACTTCCGCATCACGAACCTGCCGGGCAAGAAGACCGACGAGGCCAACCGCCTCCTGGCCGAGGCCACCCGGGACGCGCTCCACTACTCCGGCCTCCAGACCGACGCCATCCTGGCCATGCGGCTCCAGCAGCTCACGGGCCTGGAGGTCGAGAAGCTGCGCGACGAGTGGGTCGAGCTCAAGCAGATGATCGAGGAGTACGAGTCGATCCTCCGCGACGAGCGGCTGGTCCTGAACATCATCGCCGAAGACCTCCACGAGCTGAAGGACAAGTACGCCGATGCGCGGCGGACCGAGATCGGCCGCGAGGCCGGCGAGTTCGACCTCGAAGACCTCATCGCCGAAGAGAACTGCGTCGTCACGATCAGCCACGAGGGCTACATCAAGCGGCTGCCCCTGACGAGCTACCGCCGCCAGGGCCGCGGCGGCAAGGGCGTCATCGGCTCCACCGCCAAGGAAGGCGACTTCATCAAGGACATGTTCGTCGCCTCCACGCACGACTACATCCTGTTCTTCACCACCAGGGGCCAGTGCTACTGGCAGAAGGTCTACGACGTGCCGCAGATGTCGCGCCAGGCCAAGGGCCGCGCCATCGTCAACATGCTCCAGCTGCGCGAGCGCGAGACCCTGGCCAACTTCATCCCGGTGCGGGAGTTCGACGAGAAGCGGCAGCTCGTGTTCGTCACCCAGCAGGGGACGATCAAGAAAACGCCGCTGGCGGCCTTCAGCCATCCGAAGCGCGGCGGCATCATCGCCATCAACCTCGAGAAGGGCGACGCCCTCATCGAGGTCGCCATCTCCTCGGGCAACGACGAGATCATCCTCGGGACGCGCGACGGCAAGGCCATCCGCTTCAAGGAAAGCGACGTGCGGAGCATGGGCCGGGCGGCGACGGGGGTGCGCGGCATCCGCCTCCGCAAAGGCGACGCCGTCGTCGGCATGACCCTCGTCGCCCCCGACGCCAACCTCCTGACGCTCTGCGAGAACGGCTACGGCAAGCGGACCGAGTTCCCGGAGTACCGCCTCCAGAGCCGCGGCGGACAGGGCATCATCAACATCCGCACCACCCAGCGCAACGGCAAGGTCGTCTCGATGATGACCGTCCGCGACGGCGACGAACTGATGCTCATCACGCACGCGGGCCAGATGATGCGGATGGGGATCGATTCCAAGAACATCCGCCCCATCGGCCGCGCGACCCAGGGCGTCCGCATCATGCGCCTCAACGCCGACGACAAGCTCGTGGCCGTCGCCCGCGTGACCGAAGAGCAGGGCGAGGAAGGCGGGAACGGCGCCGGCAACGGGGCGTAGCTAGACCGTTGACGCGCATCCACCGAGCGCGGCGGGTCTCCCGACCCGCCGCGTGCAGACTCAAACTCCCAGCCAGATGACGCACTTGCACGGCCGTGTCCCCCGGGAGACCTGCGACCCGGCGATGGAAGGCCAGCACCCCCA
>JAPLML010000473.1:1984-5963 GCA_026387055.1 Planctomycetota bacterium
CCCACGACAGCAGATCGACCCGCCGCACACGACAGCAGATCGACCCGCCGCGCCTCACCGCGCCGGGGTGTCCGACCGGTGGCCGCGAATCTTCAGGATGCCGCGCTCGATCTCAATCCCGTCCAACCGGATGCGCTTGCGGCCCTCGCCGAGCGGGATCGGCCGGCCTTCGATGGCGTCGCCGAGGAACCGCCACAGGGTGACGGTCTTGTCGTCGGCCTTCGAGGCCTCCAGGCGGGCCCGCTCCGCCGCCACGGCCCGCCGGGCGTAATCCATCGCGCGCCCCGGCAGCGGCAGCGCGCCGGCCCGCGTCCCGACGGCATCGAACGTCAGGCGGCCGTCCGGCTCGATCGCCAGGCGCAGGCGCTGCGAGACCGTCACGCTCGTCAGGCCGCTCCCGAGCCGCGTCGCCAGCACGATCTCGTCCTGCTCGAAGCCGACCCGGAGGTCCCGCAGGGCCGGCGGCAGGAGCTTTCCTGCCTGCTCCTCGTCGCGCACCATCTCGGCGATCCGCGCGTTGACCATCTCCTCGGTGATCTCCAGGTCCAGGCGCGTCCCGCCGCTCTTGTCGAGGAGAACGTTGCCGATCTGGTTGATGACGCGCTCGTCGAACTTCGCGGCGGCAGCCGGATCCGCCCCCATCGCGGCCGTCCGCCGCGCGACCTGGGGCGTGGACTTGAGGAGCGCGAGGACCAGGGCGACGGTGGCCAGCACGGCGACCACCGCGAACCTTACCACCTGCCGCCACGTTAGGCGCGAACGTTCCGGGGCCATACGGCGGCCATCGTCCTCTCGCCTGCCGCCGCCTGTCAAGCCTTTTCGATTGACCGAGTATCGCCGCGGCCTAGAATAAGATATTGTTGGACGTGTAGGCCGGGGCGCCGCCCCGGCATCTGTGTGCCGCGTACGGTGAAGTGCCGGGGCGTTGCCCCGGCCTACACATCTTCATGAAGGAGGTAGTGCCACTTGAGCCGTGCGAGCGCCGTTGAAGCCGTGCAAGCCCTTCTGAATTACGCGTTCAAGAACCCCGCCCTGCTGGAGAGCGCCCTGACGCTCGCCAGCATCGCCGAGAACCGCCTCGCCTCCAACGAGCGCATGGAGTTCCTCGGCGACGCCATCCTAGGCCTCGTGATCTGCGAGGAGCTCTACAGCCGCTTCCCGCAGTACCTCGAGGGGGAGATGACGCGTATCAAGAGCGTGGTCGTCAGCCGGGAGACCTGCGCCCACGTGGCCGACCGCCTGGGCTTCGTCGAGCACCTGAGCCTCGGCAAAGGAATCCTGGAGTCGGCGAACCTGCCGGCGAGCCTGGCGGCCTGCGCCCTGGAAGCGATCATCGGGGCCATCTACCTTGACGGGGGCCTGGAGCCCGCCCAGAAGTTCATCCTGGACAACATGGCCGAGGAGATCGACCACGTCGTCGCCGGCGAGCACCGCCTCAACTACAAGTCGCTCCTCCAGCAGCATGCCCAGCACGATCTCGGCGCCACGCCGAACTACGATGTCCTGGATGAGAAAGGGCCGGATCACGCCAAGGCGTTCGAAGTGGCCGTGGTCATTCGCGGACGCCGCTACCCGAGCGCGTGGGGTCCGAGCAAGAAGGCCGCCGAGCAGCGGGCCGCCATGGAGGCCCTCCGCGTCCTCGGACGACTGGAAGAAGAGACCATCCCCATCGATCCTTCGGCGGAGATCAAGGAAGGCGACGCCCCGCCCGACGCGGAATAGCCACCCATGCCGAAGGCGAATCCGGGCGAGAAGGTCCCCGACTACTGCGGCTTCCAGTGTCCGCACAGCGAATTTCCGCCGGCCGACTCGGCGGGAATCTGCCGGACGATGGCCGCCGTCTACTGCAAGAAGCTCCGACGCCTGGTCGACAAGAACCGCCCCTGCCGCTGGCGAGGCAGAAACACGCGGTCGCCTCGCCACGGCGAGTCTTCGACTTCGGCTCCCCGCCAAACAGGCTTGCCGTCGCCCCGCTAATCGGCCTCAGGCAAGTCCTCAACTTCGCCTGAGACCTCGCGATCCTTCTGCCGCCGATCGTAAGAGCCGCGCCCCTTCTTCGGCTTCTCGGTGCGCGGGGCCTGGCCCGGGAGCCACAGCTTCCGCGGGAACCGCGGCTTCTTCGCCTTCTTGCTGTGGCGTGTTCGAGCCATCACGGATACTCGATCTTCAGGACCCGGCGGGCGACGGCCCGGACCTTCCTCGGCAGGACGTGCACGCCGAGACCCGGCCCCGTCATCGCCCGCACGAAACCGCCGTAACCGAACGAGAGCCGCTCGCGCGTCACATCGGCCCTGAGGAGGAACCGCCCGTACGACCCTTCCGAGAAGCGGGCCCGCCGCCCCGCCAGTTCCAGGAAGATCCGCCCGGCGGCCGAAAGGATGCCCGTCTCGCCCACCATGCACCCGAGCTGAAAGTCCACGCCCGACCGGTGGGCAAGCTGCGCGAGCTTCAGGCTCTGCACCAGGCCCCCGTTCTTCGAGACGCGGATATTAAAGAAGTCCACCTGCCCGCCGCGAACCAGCCGCTCGGCCCCGGGGATCGTCAGGAGCGACTCATCGAGCATGATCGGCACGCTCGTGCGGCGCCGGAGCTCCGCCAGGGCTGCCTCGTTGCCCTTCGCCAGGGGCTGCTCGACAGCGATGACGCCCCAGCGGGCCAGGCTCTCGGCCCGGCGGACCGCCTCATCGAGGTCCCAGGCGCCGTTGGCGTCGACGCGCAAGGTGCGGCGCGTCGGCCCGCGCCGCCGCCGCAGGCCCCGGCCCAGTTGCCGGTGGCACTCGGCCAGGTTGGCCTCGTCCTGATCGGCGTCCTTGCCCACCTTGAGCTTGTAATCGCGGAAGGCCAGCAGGCGCATCAGCCGCAGCGACCGCCGCACCTTCGCCGCCGACCCGGACGAGAGGATCGCGCTGACGCGCCGCAGTCGCCGGTGCGGCTTGAGGCCGAGCTCGCGGGCGAGCATGTCGGCCACGCGCACCTCGCGCGACTTGCCCACGGCGTCGAGGTACGCCAGCTCGCACGCGCACCACGCGGCATTGTGGACGACGCCGTCGCCCTCAACCGGCGGCGCGGCCAGCGGCGCGTCGGCCAGGAGGCGGTCGGCGTACACCCGCCGGATGATCTCCACGGCCGACTCCAGCGTTTCGCCGGTGACGTAGTCGCGCGGGATGCCTTCGCCCCAGCCGACCGCCCCGTCGTCGAGGGCCAGGCGCACCAGGAGGCCCGTGCTCGTGGACCGTCCTGCGCGGGCGTGCTCGAACCGCACCCGCATCGGGATCTGGTACGTCCAGACTTCCAGGCTTTCCGGCCGCGGCGTCATGGGCTTACGCGCCTTTCCAGTTCGTCGATTATCGGGAGCCGGGAGGCGGGCGTCAACCGCCGAACAGCAAGTGCCTGAGTGCCTGAGTGCGTGAGGAACGGCTAAGACAGGCAAGGGGAGCGCCTCTCGAATGTTGCCTTTTTGTTTTTTCTCAGGCACTCAGGCACTCAGGCACTCAGGCACTTTCATTGCAACCCCCGGCCCCCGCTGCTAGAATCATCCCCCAATGATCCCCCTCCGCCTGGAGCACATCATGAAGCGGTTCGGGCAGGTGACGGCCGTCGGCGACGTGTCGCTGGCGGTCGAACCGGGGGAACTGTTTTTCCTGCTCGGGCCGTCGGGCTGCGGCAAGACGACGCTCCTCAGGGTGATCGCCGGTTTCTACGAGCCCGATGCCGGCCGCGTCTTCTTCGGCGACCGCGACGTCACCGCGCTGCCGCCGCACCTCCGGAATTGCGGCATGGTCTTCCAGAACTACGCCCTCTGGCCGCACATGACGGTGCTGGAGAACGTGGCGTTCGGCCTGGCGGTGTGCGGCATCGCGAAGGCCGAGAGGCGGAAGCGGGCCCTCGAAGTCCTCGGCATCGTCCAGATGGCCGAGTACGCCAGGCGTAAGCCGACGCAGCTCTCGGGCGGCCAGCAGCAGCGCGTCGCCCTCGCCCG
>JAPLML010000223.1 GCA_026387055.1 Planctomycetota bacterium
CGCTGCCGGCTCGCCGCGGCGCCACGATCACCGACGTCCCGTTCACCGGCTTCCTGCTGGACCAGGACTCGGGCGGGGCCATCCGGGCCCCCGGCCGCTCGGACGTCTACCTCGGCATCGGCCCGGAGGCGGGCGAACTCGCCGGCCGCGCGCAGAACGAGGGCAAGCTCTACTACATTTTCCTGAAGCCCGGCGCCCGCACCACGCCGGCGCTTCCGCCGACGACCTCACCCCCGCCGGCGGCCGCGCCGGCTCCGGCCGACCCGAAGCCGTGAGATGAACGTCGACGAGACCCTCCGCACCCGCCGCGGAAGCGGCGGGAGATGCGCAACGCGGGGGTCTCCCGCCGCTCCCGCGGCGGGCTCGAATGACGAAACGTTGAGACCACTCGCTACTTCTTCGCGATGTCGTAGCACATCAGCGTATCGTTGTCGCGGACGAAGAGCTTGCGGTCCTGGATGGTCGTGTGCGGCCAGCTCGGGCCGGTTACGACGGGTAGCTGGAAGCTGCCCTTCAGCTTGAACCCCTCGGGTGTGGCCGCCACCAGCGCCATCAGGCCGCTCTCATAGCGGACGTAGAGATTGCCGTCGGCGAACGTGACCGCCGCCGACTTGCCGCCCACGCCCTTGTCGATCTGCCACGCGATCTTGCCCGTCTTCAGCTCGATGCACTTCAGCGTGCCGTCGTTCTGGCCGTGGCCGCCGTAGAGGTAATCGCCCACCAGCACCACGCCGCCGTGATGGTTCTGGAACGTGTTGGCGCCGAGGAAGTAGACCTCTTCGGCCTTGACGCCCCCGCCGGAGTCGGCCGACAACTTGAGGAGGGCGGCACCGGTGCCATAGGCGCTCGAGTCGAACACGTAGTCGCCGCTCACGATGGCCGTCATGATGTTGGCCGTGCCGTTCGCGACCTTGTTGTAACCCCACAGGAACTTGCCGTCCTTGGCCGCCGCGCCGATGAGGCCCCTGCCCATCAGCGTGACGTACTGCTTGACGCCGCCGGCCTCCGAGATGATGATCGAGGAGTAACCCGCACCGTCCTTGCCCTTGGGGCCGATGTCGGGCATCGCGCACTTCCAGATCGTCTCGCCGGTCTTCTTGTTGAGGGCGACGATGACGGCGTCCTTGCCGCCGGGCGTGCAGACCAGCTTCTCGCCGTCGACCAGGGGCGACTCGCTGTACGACCACTGCGACATCATCTTGCCGCCGAAATCCTTGTCGAACTTCTTGCGCCAGACCTCCTTGCCCGACGCCGCCTCGACGCACACCAGGTCGCCGTGCGGGCTGATGGCGTAGACGAGGTCGCCGTCGACCGTCGGGGTGCACCGCGGCCCGCCGTCGCCGTAGGGCTGACCGACCTTGGCGGCCCAGAGCTCTTTCTGGTTCGCGAGGTCCAGGCAGATGATCCACTCGCTGCCCTGCCGATCGCCCATCGTGTAGATCTTGCCGCCGGTGACCGCGGCGCTGGCGTATCCCTTGCCGATGCCCGTCGCCTTCCACGCCAGCGGCGGACCGCCCTCCGGCCACTCCTGGGCGAGGCCCGTGTCGGGCGACTTCCCGTCGCGGTTGAGGCCGCGCCACTGCGGCCAGTCCGGCGCCGCCGCCGAAGCGGTCGACACCACCGATGCCACCATCACGAACAAGCCAAGCCATGCGCACACGCGGGCCATCTCGTTTTCCTCCTGGTTCCCCGGAATAAGTCGCGGTATTCTACCCAGCGCGCCCTGCCGTGTCATCCCCTTTTTGCCCGCAAGACGAGCCAAGCGTAGGGTGCGTGAACAGGACGCGTGCGTGCTTAGCGTGATCCTCGTCCCATGTGCCACGGGTTGC
>JAPLML010000702.1 GCA_026387055.1 Planctomycetota bacterium
AATGCCGCCGCCACCTTCAACCGATCCCGTTCCTTCCGGCTCATCCGCAGTTCCACTCCTTGTCCTCCCTCGGGGGCAGCCCCGAAAAGAGGACAATTCTACTTTGCGGAAACCGGACATTATCACTTTGCGGCGACACGGCGAGGCGATCATCTTGACATGCCTTCGACCGATTGATAAGCTGGGTTCAATGGCGGCTTGCCCCGGCTCCGGGCCAGAACGCAGTTGCATATCGAACTCTGGTCAACTATAGTGGCGGATGCCCGCCGAGGCACCATTACCAGTTCAGCATCGGAGGCCGACATGGCCTATCGCATGCGCTGCCCCAAGTGCGGGGCCCCCGTGGAGTTCACGGCATCTTCTGCCAAGGCCGCGTCGCTGTGCCCGGCATGCGGGGAACGTGTGAGGCTGGGCAGAGCCGCCAGACAAACGGCCCGGCCGTCGCCTTTGCCCCCGTCATCCAACGCGGCGCCGGACGACTCTGCCGATGGACCGCCGCCCCCGCCGCCTGAGCCGCCGTTGGCCGCGTCGGCCGACGTGCCGTCGGCCGCGGTTTCCGAGCAGGCGGCGGCCGAGTCTTCTGCCGACAAGGTTCCCCCCCGGCCCCGTCAAACCTTCTGACTTGGCGTCGGCGCCGGGGCCGTGGCCCTGGTGCTGGTCCTGGCGCTTGGAGCAGGCGCGATCTTCCTGGCCCGCCGGTGGATATCCGAAGGGTCCGCGGCCAGGCCGAGCGGCTCGCCGCCCGCGGCGCCATCGCCCGCGGTGCCATCGCCCGCCGCGCCGGCGCCTTCGCCGGCCGCCCCGCCGCCGGGAGTGGCCGTGGACCCGCCCTACACCTGCGAGCATGCAGCCGAGCTGATCGATCAGCGCCGCTACGCCGAGGCGATGGCCTGCCTGGACAAGATCGAGGGGACCGCCGGCCCGTCGGCCGACAGCGAACGTTGGCGTCTGCCGTCTCCGCCCTATCGCACGGGCGTCCTGGGCGAAAGGCACTTGTACCTGTTCGTTTCAGAGGTGACATATCAGCAGCCATCCCCTCGTGGGGCGGCGCCGGCCACTCGCCCGCCGATCTTCGTGTCGTCGAGGCCCGCGTCCGCCATGGTTGCCTGCGTAGACATCGCGACAGGTAAGCAGTTGTGGGTTCGGCGGCTGGCGGGGATCGACCTGGCTCGCCCCGACTCCATCGACCTGCTCGACCCGGTGACCGACGACCTGTACCTGTGCGGCAATAAGGTGGTTGCCATCGATGCCGAGACGGGAGAGGCGAGCGAAACCAAAGTCACGCTGCCTCCGGACGTGCTCTACTTCGACATGTTTCCCGGCGCGAACGGGCGTTCGGCGCCCGACTCCGGGGTACGCGGGACGTCCCGCATGGCGGTGATCGCCGGCATCGCCCATGGTGGCGAGTGCCGGTTCTCGAGATTCCGCCAGGCCTACACGCGGCGGACGGACCGTTCGGCGGAGCCCTCCCTGCTGGTCTATGATGCCGACAGCCAGTCCGTCAAGACGGTGGCCGTGCATGAGGCGGAGGGTTTGGCCGGAGGTCTTTACATCAAGACGAAGGCCGTGCAGGACGACGCGGGCTTCGGCCATGTCATCACCGCCTGTGGCCCGTCAGGTGCCGTGGTGTGGACATACCGTGGTCCCTACCATTCGGGCAGCAAGCCGATCCCGGCGGGCGGGGATGTCTACACCCTGGACGGTGCGCCGGGGGGGCCGTCGGAGGTCGTCCGCCTCGATGGCCAGACCGGCGTCGTCAAGTGGCGGTTCGAGGTGCCGGGAGGCGGCGGGAGTCAGACACTCGCGACGGGCCATGGCCTGGCCGTGTGCGGCTACAACGTCGTGGCTCTGGGGGCAGGGGGCAGGATTTTCGTCCTCGACGCGGCCAGCGGCCAACTCACGGCCCGCTTGACCGTCACGCATCGGCTGATGCTTCAGCCGGAAGTCCGGGGGGACTTGCTGCTGGTGGCCACTGACGAGGCGATCCGGGGGCTGCCGCTGGCAGGATGCGCCGCGGGGCCAGCGCGGAACAGGGCTGCGGCCGCCGCCCTGCGGGCCAGGGCCCTGGCGGGGCTGGGCAAGACGGCCGAGGCCATGCTCCTTCTGGCGCCGCTCCTGGAGCAGGCGCCTGACTTGGCGGAAACCTGGAGGGCGCAAGCCGAGATCTGCGAGAAGATGAACTGGACGACCGAGGCCGAGACCGCATGGCTGAGGCACATGGTACGCACCCATCAGGTGGAATCGCCGCGCCTTCGCGCTTCCTCGGGCCTGCTCAAACTGTTCCCGGCCGGGAGGGTGACCGCCGATCCGGTGCAGATCGGCGACGCCGTGTACTTCGGGTCGTGCAGCGGCTCTCTGCTGGCGATCAATGCCATGACGCTGGAGATGACGGAACAGAAAGTGCCCTTGTCCGTCGTGCGCCTGGGACGCAAGAACGGGCAGCTTGTGGTCTTTGGCACCGACAAGTCCGAGCAGGCGGTGCGGGCCTGGGGGGAGGCCGACGCGCCGCCGACGGATCCTGCCCAGCTCGACGTCGATGCCCTTCCGCCCGAATGGCGGCAGGCGAGGCCCTTTCCCGACCCCCCGGTCTTCCGCGTCAATGGAAAGTACTACAGCACCGATGTGAACGGGGCCATCATCATGACGGACGATGGCAAGCGGGTCTCTTTCCGGAGCAAGGTGCCCGGCATCAATGGGTGGCGGCTGTACCTCGCCCCGCAGGGGCCCCTGGGCTATGACAATGACTGCGTTTATGCGCTGGACGAGAATCTGTGCCCGGCATCCCGTATTCTTAACGTCGAGCCCGACAAGCCGAAGGTCGCCACGCCAGTTCCCCTCACCTCGACGCTGGCCTCGGATGGCCAGACGATCTGCTTTGTCACTTCCGAGCCCGAGGCAAAGGGCCGCCAGGCCCGCCTGCAGATCTGGTCGGCCGATGGAAAGAGCAAGCTCCGCGAGGAGCCGCTCGTTTCCCGCGCCGGGCTCGACGGCGCCGGATGGAAACAACGGTTGTTTCCCGTGGCCGGCGGCTACCTGCTGGCCGAATCCCAACTGGTGTGGGTCTCTGCTTTGTCCGACGTGCGCGTCTGGAGGTTCGGAGGCAGTGACATGCCTGCGAAACCCAACACGACGGCTCTCGCCGCGAGGACAGCGCCGAAGGCACTCGGAGCCCGGCGCGGCGAGGTGCCCCCTTATACGCTGCCTGCCATCGCCAGAGGAAAGTTGTTCGTCGGGTATAGAGAGGGAATCCTGGTCTTCGATCTGGATCACGTTGCCGCCAGGGGCGCAGACGCCTTGGAGACACCTTCAACGGTCCCCCATTGAGGTCATTGCCTCGAAAGGGCGCTCCCATGAGAACAACGATGGCGGTCTTTCTGCTGGCCGTTGCGACGGCCGCGTTCGGTCAAGGCGTCAAGCCGACAGGTACGCCGGACGTCGTTAGCCGAGGAAAACGGGCCACGGCCCTGGTCGAACGGGACAGAGGCGCCGGCACAGCCTTCTGTATCGACCCCTCGGGCCTCTTTGTCACCAACGCCCACGTGGTCCAGGGCCAGAAGGAGCTCCGGCTGATCCTCAACCCGTCGGAGAAGGACGAATTGAGGCTGGGCGCCTCGGTGCTGCGCGTCGACCCTCAGCACCGGGAAGATCACCTCTCTGCGGAAGAAGGACGGGCGACTCGACCGGATCCAGCTCGACGCCTCGCTGAATCCGGGCAACTCGGGCGGCCCGGTGCTGGATGCCGGGGGCCGGCTCGTCGGCGTCGTGGAATCCGGGGTCTACGGGGCCGCCGTCAACTTCGCCATTCCGGCTGCCCAGGTGCTTCAATTCCTCGAGACGCCGGACGTGGACTTTACGATCCCGAAGTCGGTGCCGTCGGCGGACAAGCGTAAGCCGGTCGAGGCGAAGGTGCGCATCACCCGATTCGTGCCCGTGGCCACGCCGGACGTGGTGCAGTTGTCGCTGACCTCGGGCGGCAAGACGCGCCAGGTCGAACTCCGCCGTGGCGCGGACGGCGCCTTCAGCGGTGCGTTTGTTCCGGCGCCCCAGAACGATGCGCCCCTGGAACTCACGGTGACCGCCACGCTCGGCACCGGCTCGATCGAGGGTCGCCTGATCGACGGCGTCGTGACCGTCGGCGCCGCCAAGGTGCGGCTGGCCGAGATCGCGCGAATCGAGGCGGGGCCGCCGTGCCGCGTCCTCTGCACGGACGGGCGGACGCTGAACGATTTCCCCAAGGAACTCGAGGCCGCCCGGATCCAGATGGGGACGGAGACCGTTCCCGTTAACCTGGCCAAAGCCAGCGTGGTGAACCTTCAGCCGATCTATGTAGACAGGTCAGTCCAGTACAAGATGCTGGTCACCAATGGCGGCAGGACGCTCTGCGAGCAATCCGGCGTGCTGGAGATCGGCCTCGACGTCGCGGCGGCCCCCGCTCCCGCCACGGTCCCCGCGACTCCGGCGGCCACGGTTGTTGTCACGGTGCCCGGAACGGGCACAGCCGCCGCACCCGCCGCCGTGGCCACGGCGCCCGGCGCGGCCCCTGCCCCGGTGCCTGTTGAGGGCACCCCTTCCGCGCCTGCCGCGGTGCCTGCGGCGCCCGCCAGCGGTGCCACCAAGGCGCCAGGGATCGCGCCCGCGGGGATAAGGGCGGCGCCGACGCAGGTGACCGGCACGGTCGAGCGGAAACTTCCGGACACCATTGCCGACGTGGTTCCGGCCGCGGGGGGCAGGTTCCTGATCCTTAGCCTCTCCAAGACGCGCAAGCTGGCGGTCCTCGACACCGCGGTGGGCGACATCGTCAGGTACCTGCCCGTGGACGGCGACAACGCCCTGGTCGCGGGCGGCATGGACAAGATGCTGGTGGCCCTGCCCGACAAGAACGTGCTCCATCGCTACAGCCTGGCCACGTTCGAGCGCGAGATCACGGTGACGATCCCGACGAAGAGTCCCCTGAAGTCCATGGTCATGGGGCACAGTTCGGCCGGCCCGGCGGTCCTGGAAGGCGGAGAGATCGTCCTGATGGATATTCGGACGATGAAAACGACCGCGCTGCAACTCAGGAATAGCCCGACGTTGCTGATGTTCAACCATGGTGTCCATCTGCGCTGCTCCGGCGATGGCTCGGTCCTCGCCGCCTGGATGGGCGGGGTCAGCCCGACCGGCGTGAACAGCATCATCCTGGCCGGCGACAGCCAAGGCAAGAGTTACTACCAGCACGAGAGCCGCGGATCGGTCGTTCCGGGCCCCGACGGCCGCTTCATCTTCACCAGCGGGGCGATTCTCAGCAGTGAGCTCCGGGCGCTGCCTGACAAGCCAAGCGGCCAGACGATTCCTGCCTACCAGGGGCCGTTCTACCTGTGCTTTGCCGGTGAAGCTTTCCCCGGGGCGCCACGCCCCTCGTCAATGCGCAGCGGAGGGAGTACGAGGTCCTCGCCGCGGATTCTCGTGTGCCTCGTCGGCGAAAACCGGCCGCTCTTCACGATCCAGGACCTCGGGAGTGGCACGCCGGAAACCTACAGGGGCGGCGGCCTGGAGATGGACAAGCGGTATCACTATATCCCGGAGGCCCAACTCGTGATCGCGATTCCCACCACGATGGATCGCCTCATCCTCCGCAAGTTCAACCTCGCGGATGAGCTCGCCAAGAGTGAGATCGACTACCTGTTCATCGCGTCCGCGCCGGTCATCACCGCCCGCAAAGGGGCGGAGTACCGGTACGATCTTGCCGTCTACGCCAGGAAAGGGCCCGTCAGGCTCTCGCTCGAGAGCGCCCCCCGGGGGATGATGATCTCGGCCTCCGGCGCGATCACGTGGCACGTGCCCGGGGTCTTGAAGGATGAAGTCGTTGATGTGATTGTCAAGGCGAAGGACACGCTCGACCAGGAGGTCTTTCACACGTTCAAGATTAACATTGCGCAGTAGCGGAGCTTCGCTGGCCCAGGCTCAGCGCCTGCCACACCACTGTACGGGTCCACCGATTTTCATGCTGTCCCTCCCGAATACTCCGTCCGCCCTATTCTGCAAGCACTTGTGTCTCTCGTCTGCACCGCTCTTCGCCGCTACGATTGAGGCCTTCCAACCAGAAAGGACGGCTTCACTGTGGGCGTGATTCAACTGATCGGCATTCTGTTTCGGGCCCTGCTGGCCAACCGGGCCGCCCTGGCCATGGAAAACCTGGCCCTGCGCCAGCAACTGGCCGTCCTCGAGCGGTCCGTCAAACGCCCCGCCCTGCGGCAACGCGACCGCCTCTTCTGGGCCTGGCTGTCCAGACTCTGGAACGGCTGGCGGTCCGCCCTGCTCATCGTCAGGCCCGAGACCGTCATCAAGTGGCATCGGCAGGGCTTGTGCGACTCCACTGGCGCTGGAAGTCGCGTCACCGCAAGCCGGGCCGCCCCAAGATCAAGCGTGAGATCCGCCGCCTCCGGGTAGAAGACGTGCACCTTGCCGAAACTGACCTCGAATTCCTGGCACTTGGCCGGGTTCTTGTGCAGCAGATACCCGAGGTCTGTCGCGGGCTGATGCGTTGTGGTTACGGTCAGAAGCATCGCCGTGAAATCTTTCAGCCTCGACTGACTTCGATCTCCCACACGTCGCGGGCGGTTTCCGTACTGGTAATCTTCGCGCCGACGAACTGCCCGATGACAGGGATGTTCGTCTCGGTGTGGCGCGAGGGCCGCACGGTCCGGAACCGCCCGCCGGCCAGCGCCATCGGCACGAGCAACTGGTCGGCCAAGTGCGGGCCCACCGGGACGCCGGCGGCTAGCCACCGCCGGACCTCATCCACGGCCTTGGCGGCGACGGACTCAGCCCGGCGCTTCAGTTCGCCGAAGCCGGTGAAAACCTCCGTGACGTGCTCGCACTCAACTTCAAACATCACGACGTTGCCTGGACCGACCGAGTCCGCGACCTGCTGGAGCGTCAATGCCTCAATCGGCCAGCCCAGTTAGGCGCGGACCACCTTAAGTTCTCGCTCGCCGATGTGATCCGGCAGCCGCGCCAGTATGGCCCGTGCCCGGCGACCGGTAATCTCGCCACGATCCATCAACTCCAGGCGCGCCAGGCGCGCCGCCGGCTGGATGTCGACCGTGAACTCTCCGCCGCCCGCCGGGTAGAAGCCGGGGCGCACGAGCCGCACGGCCACCTGCGGCCCCATCCGCCCGAGCAGCGGCAGCAGTGCCTTCTCGAGGAAATCCAGCGGCGGCGCCCACGGGTTGTGCGTGCCGCCCTTGAGGGTAAGCCGCGACGGCCCCGCGGCGGTCATGAGCGCAGGCAGGACCGTCTGGAGCACCAGCGTGGCGCTGCCGGCCGTGCCGACGGCGAACTGGTATTCGCCGGGGCGGATCGCGCCCGGCTCGAACACGAGGTCGCGCGAGCCGATCACGTCGCCGTTGACCGTCGCGCCGCTCGTCTCGGTTGCCGCACGCACGGCGGTCAGGTGCTGGCGCAGCAGGCCCGGCTGTTTGCGGCCGGCGCGGATGTTCGTGATCCGGAAGGGCTGCCCTGTTACGAGCGACAAAGCGAGCGAGGTCCTGAGGACCTGCCCGCCGCCTTCGCCGATGCTGCCGTCGATCGTGATCATGTCTGCCCCCCGCCGGGCGGCCGCCCATTCTCGCAACCTTCCCAGCAATCTACAACAGGTTAACCACGCGCTCCGCCAGGCGGGTGTGCCAGGATTTTATGGCAAGCCCCCACCTGGGGCGCCAAGGTCCAGCGGGCCTGCGAACCTCGGGCGCGGTGGGTCTCCTGACCCACCGCGCGCCGACGCGGTCCCGCGCGCAGGGCAACGCACTCACGCGGCGGCTCAGGAGAGCCGCCGCGCACGGAGACCCTGGCGAGCCCGTGTCGACACGGGCGGCAGGCCACCCGTGCCATAAAATCCTGGCACACCCTCCCCAGACGAAATGCGGGAAACCCGTTGACAGAATAGGTGTTACTTCGTACAGTGGTATTAGAGACAGGCCTTTTTGGGCGGCTCGTCATGAAAGCGTTGACGGAACAACAGGGACGCGTCCTCGGGTTCGTGGAGGACCATATCCGCCGCCAGGGGTATCCGCCCACGCTGCGCGAGATCGGCGAGGCGGTGGGCCTGGCGAACGTCAACGCTGTCCGGGGCCATCTCGACGCGCTCCAGCGCAAGGGCTACGTGGTCAAGGACCCGGACAAGGCCCGGTCCATTCGCGTGGTGCATTCACCCTCGCCGCTGAGCCTCCTCAAGCGCAAGTTGCACAAGGTCCTGCAGACGGACCGCGGCGTCTTCCACCGCATCGTGTACGGCCTGGCGTGGAAGACCGCCGACCGCCTGCCCTACCTGACCGGCCCCCGCCGCTCGGCCCTTGAGGAGGCCGTGGAGGCCGAGGCCGTCGAGCGTGGCTGGCGGATCGCCGAGAAGCGCATCGCGCCCGACCACGCCGTCGTCGTCGTCGAGACGTGGCCGAACCACAGCGCCGAGACCACGGTACAGCGGCTTCAGTCGGCCGGCCGGCGCGCGGTGAACCGGCACCTGGCGGGGCTGCCCGGCGGCCGCGTCTGGGCCAGGGGGTACGTGGCCACCACCGACCTGGGCCTGCTGGACGACCTGGTCCGGCGGTTCCTGGAGGATGCGTCCGAAGAAGAGGAGGCGTCGCCATGAGGTTTTTCCTGATCGACCGCATCACCCGCTGGGAGGTCGGCGTCAGGGCCGAGGCCACCAAGAACGTCGCCCTCAGCGAGGACTTCTTCGACGACCACTTTCCCCGCCGGCCGGTCATGCCCGGCGTACTCATTCTTGAGGGGATGGCCCAGGTCTCGGGCCTGTTGCTCGAGGCCAGCCTGCGCGCCCGGTGCGGCAAGGACGCCAAGGCCGTCCTGACGGTCCTGGAGCGGACGAAGTTCCGCGACATGGTCCGCCCAGGCGACACGCTCACGTACCGGACCGAGGTCGTCAGCGTCAACGAGGTCGGCGGCAAGGCCCGCGTACAGGCGGTGCGCGACGGCCGCACGGTCACCGAGACCGAGATGGTCTTCGCCTTCAAGTATGTGGATGACCCGAAGTTGGACGAGAAACGGCGGGCACTGATGGACGTGTGGCTGGCAGAAGCACAAGGAAACGCGTGATGGGCAGCGTGGCAATCACGGGCCTGGGCGTCGTGACTCCGCTGGGTGGTACCCCGGCCGAGGTCCTCTGCCGCATCGGGGCGGGGGAGACGGCCGCGCGGCGCCCCACGGGCTTCGACGCCGCGCCGTTCTCCTGCCCTTCATGCGCCGAGAGTCCCGACTTCCGGCCCGAGCAGCACGTTCCCGAGCCCAAGGCCGTCCGCCTGATGAACCGTGACACCCTCCTCGCCGTCGCGGCCGCAGGGCTGGCGATACGCGACGCCGGCGTGACCGTGGGCAAGACGTACCTGGGCGAGGACATCGCCCTCTACGGCGCCACGGGCATGGCCGGCCTGCCGCTGGCCGAGGTCTCGCCG
>JAPLML010000522.1 GCA_026387055.1 Planctomycetota bacterium
GAACGTCTCGAATTCGGCAAGGTGCTCGACCGCATAGCCGCCGGGGCGATGCTCTCGCTCGGCGCGGCGGCGGCGCGGGCCGTCGTGCCTGCGACGGATCTGGACCTCATCCGCACGCGGTCCGAGCGGATGGCCGAAGGCGCCGCCATCCTCGACGCCGGGCACGACTTCCCCGTCGAGCGGTTCGAGGACCCGGCCGAGATCTTCGACCGCGCCGCCGTCGAGGACTCGGCCCTCGCGCCCGCCGAGCTTCAGACCGTGGCCGCCATCCTCCGCAACGCCGAGGACCTCCAGAAGCTTTTCAAGCGGCTGCGCGACACGGCCCCCTCGCTGGCCAAGCTTTCTTATGACCTCGTGCCGAACACCGACCTCCTGGCCGACATCAGCCGCACCATCGAGCCCGACGGCACGGTCGCCGACGACGCGAGCCCCGAGCTGCGCCGCCTCCGCCGCGCGCTCGAGGAACTCCAGGGCCGCATCCGGGCCCGCCTCGAGGCCCTCCTCCAGAACGCCGACGTCCAGAAGTACCTGACCGACGCCTACGTCACACAGCGCAACGGCCGCAACGTCATCCCCGTGCTGGCGACGGAGTCGGGCCGCATCCCCGGCATCATCCACGACCGGTCCGACACGGGCCACACGGTCCGGGCCGGGGCGAAGTACGCCGTCCTGCACCGCATGACGCGGCCCATCTTCGTCGGCGACGGCCGTCTGCGGCTTGTGAAGGCCCGGCATCCGATTCTGGAAGACACGCTCGCCCCCGCGGGCGGCAAGGTCGTGCCGCTCGATTTTGAGATCGGCAGTGCCATCCGCACCATCGCCATCACCGGCGCGAACGCCGGCGGAAAGACCGTCAGCCTCAAGACCCTCGGCCTCGTGTGCCTGATGGCCCAGACGGGCCTGCTGGTGCCGGCGGCGGAAGGCTCGACCTTCGTGCCCTTGCGGCAGGTCCTCGTGGACGTCGGCGACGAGCAGAGCATCGAGGCGAACCTCTCGACCTTCTCGGGCCACATCCAGCACATCCGCGGCATCCTGGCGGTGGCCGATGAACGCACGCTCGTCCTCTTGGACGAGATCGGGGCGGGCACGGACCCGGTCGAGGGCGGGGCCCTGGCCTGCGCGATCCTCAAGGCCCTGCACCGGCGCGGGGCGATGACGGTCGTCACCACGCACCTCAGCCAGGTCAAGGGGTTCGTGCACGAGCACGAGGGCATGGAGAATGCCGCCGTCCAGTTCGACCCGGAGACGCTGACGCCCACCTACCAGCTCGTGGTCGGCCAGCCGGGGGCGAGCCACGCCCTGCGGATCGCCCGGCGGTTGGGCCTGCCGGAGGAGGTCCTCGCCACGGCCGAGGAACTGGTCGACTCAAAGTCGATCGAGATGGAGGGCCTCTTGGTGCGGCTGACGCTTGCCCTCAAGAAGGCCGAGGCCGATGCCGAGACCGCACGGCGGGAACGGGCCGAGGCCGAGGCGGCGGGAAAACAGGTTGCCGAGCAACTCGATCGCCTCAAGGCCGACCGCAAGGCGGCCCTGCGGCGCGCGGCCGAGGAGGCCCGCGGCCTCGTCGAGAACACGCGGCGCGAGATGGAACGGGCCCTGGCCGAGGCCCGCAAGACGGGCGCCGACGCCTCCGCCGCCAAGGAACTCCGCCGCCAGGTCGAGGTCAAGCGCGAGAGCTTCAAGAAGAAGGCGGCCCAGCTTTCGCCCCGGCCGCGCCCGCCCATCCCCTTGAAAGCCCTCGCCATCGGCGACAAGGTATGGGTGGAGACGATGAAACGTCACGGCACGGTCAGCGAGATCCACGAGCGGCGCGGCAAAGTGACGGTGGACGCCGGCGGCATCACGATCCAGGTGGATGCGTCGTCCATCCTCGCTCCCGAGGAAGGCGGCGCCGCGGAACCCGCGCCGACCCAGGGCCGCACGATCGTCGCCCGTCCGGCCGCCGTGCCGCCGGAGTTGGACCTGCGCGGCCTGCGCGTCGAGGAAGCGTTACGGAAACTCGATACGTATCTCAACCAGGCATGCCTGGGGGACCTGGCGAGCGTGCGGATCATCCACGGGTTCGGCACGGGCGCCGTCCGCGACGCCGTCCACAAGGTCCTCGCCTCCCACCCCCTCATCGCCTCCTACCACTACGGCGAGAAGCCCGAGGGCGGACGCGGGGTGACCATCGCGGTGCTGAAGTAGGCTCGTCTGCGTGAAACTGGCGAAGGTCTCGGAAACTCCGGAACCTCGCCAAGCAAGGAATAACTGATTCGGGCTCGAAATTCGCAAGCCCCTGCGGTAGAATCTATGTGGCAGGTCGCCGGGAGTTCGTGGCACATAGAGGAGACGTAGTCATGATTGCCTCCAAAGAGAATGTGGCGTTGGATCTCGCCCAAGCCCACGCAAGCGCTGAGCCAGGAATCAAGAAGGTCTACCGCCTGCTAGGCCCGAATGAGGACGACGAAGGCGAGCCGCTCAAGCTTCTGGAGGTCAATGAAAACACTGTGGAACAGGGCATCGAACCCATCCGGTTCGGTCCTGACCCGGCCAGTGAAGTGCCCTTCGCCAGCGTGGTCGTGGACGTTTCGCCCCGTGAGTTCGAGATGATACGCCAGGGCAAACTCGCCCTCCCGCACGGATGGAAGTTGGGCGCCAAGCTGATCGGATGATCACCATGTCGCTCCATGACCAGTGGCGCCGAGGGTATGCCGTTCAGGCACGGGCCGACCTTGAAACCCTCGACCTGCTCTCGCGACAACCTGTTGATGCCGTCCCGAAGTGTCATAGGCTCCAGTTTCTCCAGATGGCGTGTGAGAAGCTCGTCAAGGCGCACCTTCTGGACATTGGGACCTACACACCAGACAGACTGCGGATTCACACCGTAACTGCCAAGCACTTGCCGCCCATCATGAACGAGTATTACCGAAGGCAGACTGGGCGAAGCATGCCACCGCATCTGTACCAGCGGGTGGGGAGGATGGCTCGCGAGATTGAACTGCTTGCGCCTGCCGCCGATGATGACGGCCGCCAGCCGGCCAACTGTGAGTACCCGTGGCCTAATGTCGCCGGAAATCAGGTTTATGTGCCGGCCGAGTATGCCTTCAGAAGCCTTGACCTACCTCGGGAACCTGCTCTGCACCTGATTCTCAAGGTGCTTCCGATTGCCATACACGCTCTTGCCGCTGCGCCCTAAGCGGCGGCGCCCTGCTGTAGGGAGCGTAGCCCAGGCGCCCGCCGCGGCGGGCAAGTTGTGGCCATGCCACCCGTCGCGTGCCACGGCCGGCTTGCCGGGCCGTGCGTCTTGCCCGAGGGCGGAGGCACGGCGGGACAAGCCCGCCGCGGCACACCGCCATCCGCCATCGTCTAGACTTCCCACCCTTTCCTATACTCGCGGCGGACGTACTTATTGATCTCGGGCATGTTCGTGCATTGCATCTTCTCGACGTCCCACTCGAGTTTCTTGCCCACGCCGGCGAACTGGGCCAGGTGGCCCGACAGGGCGAAGGCGGTGAGAGGGCCGGAGGAATCGGTGAAATTCGAGCACGGCGTCCCGCCGTTCTTGCACGCCCAGTACAGGTCCTCGATGGGCCCGCCGTGGGCGCGGGGGAGCGTCTTGGGGGGCGAGGGGAACTCCTTGTGTTTCTCCTCGGGGATGATGCGGGCGTCGGTGCCTATCATCCCCTTGTCGCCGACGAAGAGGGTGAACTCGCCGAACTTGCGCTCGTACTTCTTCTCGGTCTCCTTCATGATCTCGGGCTTCAGCCCCTCGTGGTCGTACGCGAAGACCTTGACGGGCGGCATGTCGCCGCGGGGGCCGAACTCGTAACGGACGACGTTGTCCTGCGGGTACATCTCCTCGCTGCCGCCCTTGGTGTTCATGCACTCGATGGTGAACTTCTTGGCCTCGCCCAGCCTGAGGGCCCAGAACAGCGCGTCGAGGTTGTGGCAGGCCATGTCGCCGATGGTGCCGGTGCCAAACTGCCGCCAGGACCGCCAACTGAAGGTATGGAGGCCGTCATGGTATTCCCGGTAGGGCGCGGGGCCGATCCACTCGTCCCAGTGCAGGCCCGGCGGGACGGGTTTCGAGGGCGGGCGTCCGCCGCTGCCGCCGAAGTTGCGGCCGAGGATGGCGTGGGCCTCGGTGACGTTGCCGACGGCGCCGGCCCAGATGTACTCGCAGACGCGGCGGATGCCCTCGCCGCAGTGCCCCTGGTTGCCCATCTGCGTGGGCACCTTCTTCTCCCTGGCCGCCTTCGCGAGGACATAGCACTCGCGGATGTTGTGGGCCAGCGGCTTCTGGGCGAAGGCGGCCTTACCGAGGTCGATCGCCCGGATCGCCGCCGGGGCGTGGTTGTGGTCCGGCGTGGCGACGAGCACCACGTCGATGTCTTTGGCGCACTCGTCGAGCATCTTGCGGTAGTCGAAGAAGACCTTGGGCGCCGGCGACAGGTCCTTGACCTTGTCCTTCATCACCTTGGCGATGGTGTTGTCGTCGACGTCGACCAGGGCGACCAGCCGCTCGCTCAGGGCGCAGTCGACGCTGTAGCCGCCCATGCCGCCGGCGCCGACCACGGCCACGCCGAGCTTGGAGCCCGGCGCCGCTTCGGCAAGAATGTACGGTCCGCGCGAGAGGGCGAACGCCGACGCTCCGGCCAGCGCCACGCCCCTCTTCAGGAATCCCCGACGCGTGTAGCGATTCGACATGTCCGTATCTCCTTTGCGGGTGTGCGGATCGGTGGCCAGCGGGTCTCCCGACCCGCCGCGCAAACGCTGAAGCAACGCGCTCCTGCCAGGCGCCGTCCGCGCGGGCCGTATCTTGAACGGGCCGGCGCGCGGAAGGTGTTGGCGAAACCTCGGACGCTGCAAAGACGGCGACCCTCACGGCCCGCCGTGGCGGGCCGTGGCACAGGAAGAGCCGCAGGAAGAACCGCAGTCGCTCATGGGCCTTCGGCTCACCCTCGAACCATGAAAATGGACAGCCGCCACCCCCACTGGGCACAAGGGGCGTCCAACGTTCGGAAGTTCCCGCCGAAGTGAGTACTGGGCGGGGATGGTCCCGCGATGAGCCGGCCTTCGCGCCGACAGCACGCCCTAACCCCGTGGGAGAGAAGTGGAGGCTGCCCCACATGTCCCCCAGGTCCTGACGCCTACCTCATGGGTATTTCGAGTGCAGGCACCAGGAGCAGGCTCTCGACGCCGCCGTCGGGTGAAAGAACGGCGTCGGGTGCCGACGAAACCTCTTCCGCGGTGCTCCAGGCAAGAGACGTGCTTGCTGCCGTGAGCAGGAGCAGCGGCGGATCATCTGCCGTGAACGTACCACCGCTCGCCAAGAAGGCCGAACCCCCGGTTGCCCCGCTTCCTGCCATGCGCGCGGGCGGCGCCGCGTCGGCTCCGCCAGCCGCGCTCGCTGAAGCAAGCGGCGCTTGGCGAGGGGGCGCGGCCTGGGCGTGGGCGAGAACGTCCGCCTCCTCGACGAGCAACTCCGGTTGGATGGCCGCCGCTGTCATCTGAACCGGAAGGGCTGCCATCGGCAGCGCCGCGCCGACCGCCCCCGGCACGTCCGCCGCGGAGACGGCGCCGCCGAGCGGCTCGCCCACGCCCAGGCCGTACGTCAGGCCCAGGATCGTCACGTCGTTGTCATCAACGCGGCCGTCATAGCCGAAGAGGTCGCCCTCGTTCCAGTAGTGCGTGTTGGTGGCGCCGCCGTCGTAATGAAGGCCCAGGATGGTCACATCGTTGTCGTCGACGCGGCCGTCAACGCAGCCGTCCAGGTTCAGGTCGCCGAGGTAGGTGAACTTCACGAGGATGGTGCTTAAGTCTGCCGGCTGCCCGGCGAAACTGTCGTATGGGGTAAAGAGCATGTCATTCTGGGCATACCCCAAGCCGTACCTGATGGGGTCGAGGGCGGCGGCGCTGGAGACGATGCCGCTGCCCATCCATGTCATGGTGTTGTATCCCGCCGCAATCCACCGCCTGACATCCTCCAGCGGCGATGCCGCCCCATCGTCATAATCCACGATGAGCACGCCGTTGCCGATATCCAACCGTGCCGTCGGCGCCCCGCCGGCCTCGGCAATCGTGAGACTCTTCGTCACCAGCGTCTTCGGCGCCCCCGGCGCAAACGCCAGGGAGGTGCCGCCGGCAAGCTCGAGGCCCCGCACCGTCTGGTTCTGATAGAGAACGGGTTGCCGCGCCGCGGAGCCGCTGATCCGGACCATGGTCTGCGGCCCCGGCACGATGCCGGCCCGCCAGTTGCCGGCGTTCTCCCAATGGTTGTCAAGCGTGCCTTTCCAGTCCATTGGGGCGGGGGTCACCTGGATGGTGATCGCCTTCTCAAACCAAGCTCCGCGGTCGTCTGTGGTCCTGACGCGAATGCTGTACTGGCTCTGGACGGTGCGGTTGAACACCGCCCCCGTCCTCAACACGTTGGCCATAATCGAAAAGGAACCGTTGTCCGTACTGCCTGTACCCGGAACCAACGCGTACGTGAAAGCGTTGTCCGTCCTGAAATCCGTGGTGCTGAAAAAGCCCACCGCCGTGCCCCAGGGCTGGTTCTCTGGAACACTCATCGACGAGAGGGAGACATCCGTTGGGACTTGCTCGGATAGGAGCTTGGCAACGAAAACGTCGCTGCTGCCGGCGCTGGCGAGGGCGAACGTGCCCGGGCCGGGGTCGAAGTCCGCGATGCCTGCGAAACCTCCCATGGTGTAGACGCTGCCATCGGGCGCCAGGGCCAGGCCGGCTCCGTCATCGTTGCCTGTTCCCCCGAAGCGTCGGGCCCAGACGAAGTTGCCCGCGGAGTCCAGCCTGGAGACAAAAACGTCCCGGTTGCCGGCGCTGGTAAGGTTATACATGGCCGGGCCGGGGTCGAAGTCCGCCGTATCCGAGAAGGACCCCGTGGTGTATACGCTCCCGTCGGACGCCACGGCGAGGCCGCCGCCGCCATCGTCACCCGCGCCGCCGAGCCGTCGGGCCCAGACAAAGTTGCCCGCGGAGTCTAGCTTGGAGACGAAAGCTTCGGAGGGGCCCCCGGCGATGGTGAGGTTGAACGTGCCCGGGCCGGGGTCGAAGTCCACCGTATCCTTGAAAAATCCCGTGGTATAGACGCTCCCGTCGGGCGCCACGGCGATGCCGTTGCCCTCGTCCCAGCCCGTTCCCCCGAAGCTTCTGGCCCATACGAAGTTGCCCGCCGAACTCAGCTTGGAGACGAAAACGTCGGGCTGGTAGGCATTGGTGAGGTTGAACGTCCCAGGGCCGGGGTCGAAGTCCGCCGTGCCGTCGAAGGACCCCGTGGTATAGACGCTTCCGTCGGAAGCCAGGGTGATGCCGTTCACGCGATGGTTGCTCGCTCCCTGCCCGAAGGCTCGGGCCCAGACGAAGCTGCCCGCGGAGTCCAACTTGGAGACGAAAAAGCCCCCGGAGTCCACGCTGGAGAGGTTGAAAATGCCCGGACCCGGGTCGAAGTCCACTGTGCCGAAGAAGTTCCCCGCGGTATAGACGCTCCCGTCCGCCGCCACAGCTATGCCGTGCGCGGTATCGTTAGCAGCGCCCCCGAGGCGTCGGGCCCAGACGAAGTGGCCCCCGGAGTCCAGCTTGGAGACAAAAACGTCGTAGTCCCCGGTGCTCGTGAGGTTGAACGTGCCCGGGCCGGGATCGAAGTCCGCAGTACCGGAGAAGAAACCCGTGGTGTAGACGCTCCCGTCGGACGCCACGGCGATGCCGTCACCAGCGTCAATGTCCGTGCCACCGAGGCACCGGGCCCACAGGAGCGCCCCGGCCGCCGAATACCCTGCGACGAAGCCATCTGGGCCGCCGGCGCTGGTCAGACTGTACACCCCCGGACCAGGATCGAAGTCCGCCGTTCCCGAGAAATCGCCAGTTACGTACACGTTCCCCGCCGCGTCCGTGGCCAAGCACGGACCGTAGGACCATGTGTCTGCCCCGACGTCCAAGGCGAAGCCGAACCCCGGGGTTGCTCCCCGGAGGCCGGCATCCAGAGTGCAGCTCGAGCCAGGCGCCACGGTGAAGATCGCGGTCACGCCGGTGGAATTCGCGTCGCTGTCGCGGGTGGGGTCGGTTCCCACGCTCTGGGCCGTGAACGTGTAACCGACGGGGGTGCGAAACACCTCGTAGTAGTTGAGCCCTTCCGGCAGACCGCTGAACGCGTAACGGCCATCCGAGCCGGTCACCGCCAAGCCGCGGGAGACGTCGTCGGCGTTGCCGATGGTGCCGTCGGTCGAGGAGAAGATCTCGACAACCGCCCCGGCCACCCCCGGTTCCCCGGCGCCCCGGATGCCATTGCCATTGAGGTCCGCCCAGACGCGGCCGTGTTCGCCGTCGTCGTCCAGAATGGTGGCGGTGCCCGTGCCCTTGGCGATGGTGGCATCGGGGGCGTTGGACAGCCGGACCTGGAACGTCTCGTCCCCCTCGCACAGGGCATCGCCGAGGACCGAGACGGTGATGGGCTTGGAGGTCTCGCCCGGCCCGAACGTGACGGTTCCGCCGGCGGCCACGTAGTCGAGGCCCGCCAGGGCCGTGCCGTCGAACGTCGCCCAATCCGCGGTGATCGTGTGACCGGCCTTCTTGCCCAGGGTCACCGTGAATGTCAGGCCAACCATGCCCGAATCGCCCTCGGTGACCGTGAGGTCGTTGATCAAAAGCGGGGGGTAGTCATCGTCGATGATGGTGCCGGTGCCCGTGTCTACTGCGATGGTGGCATTGGTGGCGTTGGACAGCCGGACATGGAACGTCTCGTTGGCCTCGCTCAGGATGTCGCCGAGGACCGAGACGGTGACGGGCTTGGAGGTCTCGCCCGGCCCGAACGCCACGGTGCCGCCGGCGGCCAGGTAGTCGAGGCCGGCCACGGCCGTGCCATCGACTGTCGCCCAGTCAGCCGTGACTGTGTGACCACAGGGCACGTCAAGGCTCACCGTGAAGGTCAGGGCCACCATGCCCGAATCGCCCTCGGTGACCGTGAGGTCGTTGATCGAAAGCGGGGGATAGTCGTCGTCGATGATGGTGCCGGTGCCCGTGCCCTTCACGATGGCGGCATCGGGGGCGTTGGACAGCCGGACCTGGAACGTCTCGTTGGTCTCGAACAGAGTGTCGCCGAGGACCGAGACGGTGATGGGCTTGGAGGTCTCGCCCGGCCCGAACGTGACGGTGCCGCCGGCGGCCACGTAGTCGAGGCCGGCCAGGGCGCTCGAGTCAAAGGTCGCCCAGTCCGCCGTGATCGTGCGGCTGGTCACCGGGCCCAGGGTCACGGTGAACGTCAGGGGGACTATGCCCAAGTCGCCCTCGGTGACTGAGGAGTTGTTGATCGAGAGCGAGGGCTTGTCGTCGTTGGCGATCGTGCCGATGCCCATGCCCTTGACGATGTTGTAGTTGGCGGGGCTTGGATTGATATCGACATAGAAGATCTCATCGGGCTCCGTCAGCGTGTCGCCGGCGACCGCGATGGTGATGTCCTTGTACAGCAATCCTCCGGGCGCAAACACCGTGGAACCGGCGCTGACGGCGGTGTAGTCGCTCGGGGCGACCGCCGTCCCGTTGCGCGTGACGTAGATGACCGTCACGTTCCGCCCGATGGCGGTCGACAGGGTGATACGGAAGGTGAAGCTGGTGGTCGAGAAGTTGCCTTCGCTCAGCGTGACGTCGTTGATCGATAGGTCGGGAGGCGCATCGTCGTTGACGATCGTGCAGGTGCCCTGGTTGTCGGCGATCGTGGCGTTGACGGCATTCGAGAGGTTGACGTAGAACTTCTCATCGGCCTCGAAGAGGGTGTCGCCCTTGACCTGAACCGTGACGGTCTTGACGGTCTCGTTGGGGGCGAAAGTCAGGACTGTACTGGGGACGTTTGTGAAGTCGGCCGGGGAGGTGGCCGTGCCGGCTGCCGTGGCGTAGTTCACCGTGATCGTGCTGGCGCTCATGGCCGAGAGGGAGACGGTGAACACGGCGGGGGTCGTGCCGGAGTTGCCTTCGGACAACGCGACGTCGCTGATCGACAGGGCTGCCAGCATCAGCCGCGGCTCAAGCGGTTCAAGGAGCGGCGGAAGACGAGGCGCCGTGCGGGCGTGAGTCATGGCTTCCCCCCTTGGTGACCGGCGGCGAGACACGAGGCGGGTGTGAGACATCGGTCTTCCCCCCTTCCTGGCAGAAGGCCGCATGGGACGGTCTCACGCGGCCTCGGCCTTTTTTGTCCGCCCTCTCCACGGCGATTGGCGGAACGTCTATCGAAGTGTCAGCGGGAAGTATAGCACAGGTTCAGCGGAATGCAACAGGAAGGAGCACGAATCCGACTTCTGGGGGTGCCCCCTTCACGCCTATCGAGCATCACTTTTGCCTTCCTTCGCGTTGACGAGCGTGGCGAGGCGGGCGCGCTCGTCGGGCGGCAGGTGGCGAATCAGGGCGGCGAGGGCGTTGGCCATAACTCGGCTGGGCGCGGCAGCGGCGGTCCCGTCGGGCGGGCCTTTGTGCTCGTTTTCCGGTTTCCTGGTGCAAGCGGTGGTGCAAGCGGGCGGCGGCGGCGTAAGTCCTTGATCTTGCGGGACTCTAGCCTTCCGTCATAATTGAAACTGTCGGTAAGGTAAGCGCGGCTGGCAGGACTGCCCACCGCGCGGCCCAGTTGCACTCACACGAACAAGTGTGACGGACTGCTAGCGCCTACCACGTGCCACAGCCTTCGTCAGGGACGGGGTCTTCACCGAGATTCCGCCGCGGCCTTCCGCACCGCCCAGAGGTACCGCTCGGAAGCCACGTACAACGCCCCGTTGGCCGCCACAGGGGTTCCGTAGCACGGCGCGCCGAGGCTCACGCGCGCGAGTTCCCGCGGCTCGCGGCCCGCCGCCATCACGACGAGGCCTTTCTTGGTGCCGAGGAAGACCTTGCCGTCGGCCACGAGCGGCGTGCCCCACGTCTCGGCCTTCGTCTCGTAGACCCAGACGGGCTTGCCCGCGGCGACCTCCAGGCAGTGGATCTTGCCGGAGAGGTCGGGGACGTAGAGGAGTCCGCCGGCGAGGGCCACGCTCGACATGCTCCGCTCGATGGCGTCGTAGGACCACAGGCGGCCGGTCTCGGTGATGTCGCCGGTCTTCGAGGCGTCGATGCAGTGCAGCATGCCCCTGCCCCGCCCGTGGGCCGGGTCTTGGCCGATGGCCACGTACACGCGCCCCTCGTGGAAAACGGGGGAGCCGATGATCTGGCTCGGCCCGACGTATGTACCGTCGTCCTTGTTGGGGCTGTCCTTCTTGCGCTTGTCGCCCGCGTAGTAGGGGATGGGCTTGCCGTCTCGGACCCTGTAGTGGGGCGGGACGCAGTCGTAGGACCAGACCTTCTTGAGGTGCAGCGGCTTCTCCTCGGCCTTCGTGACCGCCTCGAAGGCGTAGCACAGGCCGTCGCCGCCGCCGAAGAAGACGAGGGGTCGGCCGTTCACCACCCCCGCCGAGGGCGGCGACCACAGGCAGTGCCACAGCCGGTGGCCCAGACCCTCGTTGTCGGTCGCCACGAGGCGGCCGGTCTTGGCGTCGAGCACGATGAAACTCGGCGCGTCGGGCCGCGGGCACTTCGCGTGCGCCTCGTCGACGCCGTTCGACGTGACCACGTAGACGAACCCGCCGTAGACCAGCGGCGAACAGCTCGCCAAGTCGTGCGGGCACACGCCGAGCTGCTCCACCATGTCGAAGACCCACAAGATGTCCGCGTCGGCCGGCTTGGGCTCGACGGCCGTCTTGCCCGGCCCGACCATGTACTGGCCCTCGTCGGCGCACGGGCCCTGATTGCCATCGGCGAGGCCGTTGACATCGAGGCAGACGACCTCGCAGGCGTTCGTAACGGCGTAGGCGCGGCCGTCGGCCACGGCGGGCGACGAGCAGACGCCGTACTTCTGCTGGCCGTAGTGCGCCCCTTTGGGCAGCCGCGCGCCCGTCCGGATGGGGACGACCAGCCGCCAGAGCAGTCTGCCGGTGGCCTCGTCGAGACACTGGACCATGCCGGACTCGCTGCGTTTGAGTCGCGGGTCGTCGGTCAGCAGCGTGTCGTCGGTGCCGATGAAGACCTTGCCGCCGGCGACCGTGGGGTTGCCGTAGGCGTACGAGCCCATCCGCACGGCCCACCGGACGTTCTTGGTCGTGCCCAGGTCGATGCCTCCGTCCGACGGCTTCTTGTTGCCCGGGACAAAGGAGTCGGGCAGGCCCTTTTCATCGGAGACCATGTTGCGGCCCGGCTGTCCGCCCCACTGCGGCCAATCGGCGGCGGGCAGCGCGGCGGGCCAGGCGGCCGCGCAAAGCAGAACCAGTGCCGGCAGCGGTCGTCGAAGGATCATGAATCGGGATCTCCACGCTGGCGCCTGCTCACGACCCTCGTGAGCCGTTCCGAAGAGTCTACCGCGATTCCGGGCTCTGACAAGCCGTTTTGCCCGCCCTCTGTAACGCCTCAGTTTCGGGGGGGGCACGGCCACGCGCCGTTGCGTGGCCGTGCACTTCAGACCAGCACAGAGCACGGCCACGCAACGGCGCGTGGCCGTGCCACCCGGGTTATCTGAACCAAGCACCTGTAAGTGAGGGGTTACCGCCCTTCTCGCCCGCCCCCCGCGGGACGGAACGAAATAATCCTGCGATAGGGAAGAAACCCCGTGCGTTTAGCAACTAATGGTGTGTGGATCGAGAAACCACGTGGCGACGGAGCGCGGGCCTTTGCAGAGCACGGATCTGGAGCTCGCCGGCAGGGCCCGGAAGGGCGACCGTTCGGCCTTTCACGAACTCCTGGACCGGCATGCGGCCTTTCTGTTCAGCCTGGCGGTCTCTCGGGTAGGCAATGCGGCGGATGCGGAGGATGTCGTGCAAGAGACGCTCTTCGGCGCTTTTCGCGGGCTGCGGGCCTTCGAGGGCCGCTCTTCGGTGAAGACCTGGCTGGCCGGCATTCTCATTCGGCAGACGGCCCTGCACCGCCGGCACGCGATGAGAAGGAGAGTCGAGCCCCTGGAGTCCGGGGCCGAGGCGGAGAGCAACCCGCGCGTCTCTTCGCCGGCGGGGGCGGCGGACACCCGCCTCGACGTGACGGCCGCCATCCAAGGCCTGTCTCCGGACCACCGCGACGTCGTCGTTCTGCGCGAGTTGCACGGCCTGTCCTACGAAGCGATGGCGCAGGCGCTGGGTTTGCCTCGCGGAACGGTCGAATCGCGGCTGTTCCGGGCTCGCCGGGAGTTGCAGGAGCGCCTCAAGGCGTACCTGGGCTAGGGTGATGTCAGGGATTGGGAGCGCGTGATGAGTACTACAACGCCCGTTTGCGCGGCGGGTCTCCTGACCCGCCGCGTGAGTGCGTTCTGAGGCCCGTGGACGCGGGTCGACGCGCGGTGGGTCAGGAGACCCACCGCGCACGGGTGGCAGGCAACCAGTGGCACCCCTCCAATGACGTGTGACGGAGAAGCGGGAAGGAGCAAGCCATGAACGAATGTGAACAGGCAGAGCGGCTCAGCGCCTACCATGATGGCGAGCTCTCGGGGGCGGCGCAAGCGGAAGTGGAGCAGCACCTTCGCCGGTGCCCGGCCTGCGCGGCGGAGCTGAACCGTCTTCGCCGGCTGTCGCAGCTGTTTTCGGCGGCGGCCGAGCCGCGGGTGCCCCCCGAAGTCCTGGAGCGGTTGCACGCGGCGGTGGATGCCCTCCCGATGGCCGAGATCGGGCGCCTGGCCAGGATCGTCGCCGCCATCGCTGCGGCGATCCTGCTGGTCTCGTCGGTGTGGCTCCTGCGCGAGCGCGGGGCCGGCGAACCGAAAGACCAGATCCCCGTCTGGGAGACGGTGGCCGTGGTGCGCCAGGAGGTTCCCGTCAGCGCGCCGGAAGAGCAGTTGGCCCAGTGGATTGTCCAGGATCTTTCACGGAAGAACGGACATGACAAGAACTAAGATCATCCTGGTGGTGTCCTTCGTGATTACGTTTGCAGCCGGCGGGGTCGTAGGCCGGTTGATCTTGCCGTCAGGCCACCGGCCGCCGGGACCGTCGTTCCTTGCCGCCGAACTGAATCTCACCAGCCAGCAGCGGGACCAGATGCACACCATCTGGACGGAGATCATGCGAACGGGGGGCCGGCGGGAGTGGGACCAAAGGAAGGCCCTGGCCCAGGAGCGGGACCAGGCCATTGCCGCCCTGCTGACGCCGGAGCAGCGGCCGCAGTACGAGAAGGTCCTCCAGGACCATACCCGCAAACTGGACGACCTGTCGCAGGAGAGGAAGCGGAACTTCGAGCAGGCCGTTGAGCGCACCACGCAAATCCTGAACCCGGAGCAGGTGACGAAATCCGAGG
>JAPLML010000046.1 GCA_026387055.1 Planctomycetota bacterium
CGCCCCGGCGAGACGTACCCCCAGGCGTCGGCCCGGATCTGGGCGCCGATCCACTCCCGGTACGGGTTGTCGCACGTGGCCGACGCGGGCGGCCATATGTCATTCACTAAGTTGCGGTAGGCCACCCGCTCGGCCGTGCAGACGTGGTTGATCGGGATGTTGCTCATCCAGAACTCGGCCACGTTCGCCGGCGTAAAGTCCTTCCCGTAGTTGCGCAGGATGACGTAGCCGGTGGCCGTGTAGTTCGTGTCGTCGTCCTCGACCATGCACGTCATCCCCTCGATGACGGTGCCGGGAGGCGGGGCGTCCTGGTCCTTGAACCAGTTCTCCTCGGCGGCCACCTTCGGGTCGACCTTCATCGACCAGTAGCGCGCCAGGGGCCAGCGGCCCTGGGCCTTGAGGACCCGCTCCATCGAGCGGCGGCGCCTGCCCTCGACGGGCTTGCCCGCCATGCATCCGCCGCAGCGGCCGAGCCACGCGCCATACATCTTGTCGTAGAACTCGGCATCGGAGAGCCGCGGCGGCCGGATGCCGGGGCGGTTCGTGGGGCGGGCCTTGCGGATCCCCGCCAGGTCGCTCGGCTCCTTGAACTTGTAGCCCCGGCGGATCGGCAGGCGCTGGACCTTGGCGAAGAGGGCCTGCGCCTTCGGCCACAGCGCGAGGTCGTTGTCGAGGTCGGCGGCGGCCAGGCGCTTGAAGTCGCGCTCGACGCCGGCGAGGTCCTTGCCCTCGTCCTCGGCCTGGCGCCGCTCGATCTCGAGATCATGCTTCTTCACGCAAAGCCAGGGTGAGAGAGTCCAGGGCTTGTTCATGCCATACCTTTCGTTCACGCGTTTGCGCAACCCAGAACGCGCCCGGCACGCTGGGCGGCTGAATGGCATCGCGGCTCAGGGCTGCTCAGGTTTATCGATATCTATGACTTTAGCGCCAGGCGGAACGCGGTACTCGAAGACCTTCGGGTTCGGCGCCTTCTCCAGGCTCACGGCGCTCAGTTGGAGAACCAGATCGACCTCGCGGTCGCCGTAGAAGCGGGCGCGGTAGACCGTGCAGACGTCGGCGCCGCCGACCCGCCCGTACTTCAGGAGCTCGGCCATGAGGAGGCACTTGCCGGACTCATCGTACAGGTCCACGCGGGCCGGGCGGAGCGTCGCGCGATCGAACCAGATCCGCCGCGACGGCACGCGGGCAGCGCCCGTCTGGCGCTCCTCGGACAGGAAGTAGCAGCGGTCCTGGGCCGTGAAGACGGCCGGCTCGCCGGGCTTGAGGTCGATCCGGAACAGGCCGAGGGCCGACATCAGGTCCTCGGGCGAGACGACGAACCGCCGCTCGCCGGGCCCGCCCCGCGCCCCCACCCAGACGGTGTTCACCTTGGGCCGGATCCAGAGCCAATACGTCTCGGCGTTCATGCCCGTGACGAAGATCTCCTGCCCCAGGACCTGGCCGTGAAGGTACAGGCGATCGGGCTTGACGACGAAGAGATGCCCATCCAGGTCCTGCTGCATGCGGTCGGTCCTGGTATCGATCATCGGGAAGTTCAGGAGGACGGCGGCCCGCGACCAGATGTGCTGGATGGAATCGGCCCAGGCGTTGTGGGCGGCGAGGACCTTGTCGGGCGAAAGGACCGGCGCGGGCGCGAGCGCCTGGGGCCTGCGGGCGGGGCCGCAGCCTGCGGTAAGGATCGCCGCCAGAGCCATCGCGGCAAGTCCGCTCTGCGCGGCGGGTCTCCCGACCCGCCGCGCGCAATCGCTTCCCAGCACGAGTGCACCGGCTCTTGCGCGGTGGGTCAGGAGACCCACCCGTACCGCCGCTCGGAGCCTGTCTCGCGCAGGGTGAGCGCCTCGCCCCGCCCGCCGGCGATGCGGCGCGACTCGACGATCTTGAGGCGGCGCTTCCGCATCAGCACCAGGGCCAGCACGTACCGGAACCGCTGGGCCTGCTCGTCGGGCGAATCGGCGAGGTGCTCGAACAGTTGGAGGAGCCGCCCGAGGTCCACGAGGCGCGGCCCGCGCTGGGCCGCCGCCTCCGGCTCCGGCACGCGGGCCTTCCAGAAGCTGAAGTACGCGCCGGCGTCGGGCTTCCAGCATCCGGGGCAGAAATCCTGGCGCGCCAGGTGGTCTTCCTGGGCCGTCTCGACCACGACGGAGTAGTACTCGTCGCCCACACCAAAGACCCGCTCGCACGTGTGACAGTGGCGCGACGAGGCGCCGATCTTGTACTCGCGATCCAGAGCCATGTGAGCCTTTCCGCTTACCGCGTCAGCGCCTTCATCACAACGTCGCGCGTTTCTCGCGCCAGCCGCTCGGCCTCGGCGACGGCCTGGTCGGCCCGCCCGCGGACGGCGGCGGCATCGGCGGCGTCGCTGTAGCCGCCCAGGTTGACCGCCACGTTGATGCGGGCCGCCCGGGCGGCGCCGAGGGCCAACTCGGCCGCCACGCCCACGTCGCTCACGAGGTTCGGGTTGGCGATGTCGGCCAGGCGCCGGCCCACAGCCAGCACGCCGACGGCAGCGCCGAGGACGCGCTCCACGAGGCCGAGCGACGCCCTGGTCACCTTCAGGATGGCGGCGCCGCGGGCCGCCTTCTCGGCGTCGGTGCCCTTCGGCAGCTTGTAGGCCGCCATGATCGCCTGGTAGGCCGCCATGTCCTCGTGGGCCATGTCGAGAAGCCCGGCCCGCAGGTCGGCCAGGCGCCGCAGGGCATCCTGGATCTGGGGCTCGACGGCCTTGAACTTCTCCTTGCCCGCGGTGAAGCCCGCGGCCATGGAGGCCATCGTCGAGGCGAGGGCCGCCGCCATGGCCGCCACGCTGCCGCCGCCGGGCGTCGGCCGGGCCGCCGCCGCATCGTCGAGGTACCGCATCAACGGTTCGGTGCGATAATCCATGAGTTCTCCTTGTCTCGATGTCTCCCGCCGCTCCCGCGGCGGGCTCGGATTGCGTTGCAGGTCATGTCTCCCGCCGCTCCCGCGGCGGGCTCGGATGGCGTTGCAAGTCATGTCTCCCCCCGCTCCCGCGGCGGGCTCGAACGACGGGGCCAGCATAGACGGACGGGGCGGGCCGGTCAAGTTATCGCCGGCAATGAAGCCGGCGGGTGGCATGGCGGCATCTACCTGCGGATGGCCTCGGCGGCGGCCGGATCGCTTGTGACCACAACGATCACCGGCTTCTTCAGGTACTCGCGGGCCACGCGGCTGACGTCCTCCGGGCGGACCTGGCGGAGGCGGTTGATCTCGTCGCGCACGAAGCCGTGGCCCAGGCCGAGCGCCTCGTCGATCGCCGACTCGAAGGCCCAGGCGGCCACGGTCTCGCGGGCGAGCTGCTTGGCGGTGATGACCGTGGCGCGGGCGGGGGCGAGCGCCTCCTCGGTGAACGTCTCGGCGGTCGCCCGCTGCATCGCCGCCTCGACGAGGCGGACGACCTCGGCCGCCTTGGCGGGCTGGCACACCGCCATCGCCGCGAAGTACCCCGGCCGCAGGCCCGCCATCGAGAACGCGTGAACCTCGTACACGAGGCCCTTGCCGCGCAGCTCCTCGTGCAGCCAGCCGCCCGGCATCTGGTAGCCCGAGACGATCGTGTCGATGATGTCCATCGCGAAGCGGTCGCGCATATTATAAATGTCCATCCCTGGATAGGCCACGTAGACGACGGCGGCGCCCTTCTCGGACGGCTTGACGTAGACCTCGCGGGCGGGCGTTGGGCGCGGCGGGACGTCGGCCGGGAACCCCAGCGCCTTGTTCGGCGGCAGCGTCTCGACGGCCGCCGCGACGTGGTAGGCGGCCTTCACGAGGTCGATGCCGCCGAAGACCGCCACCACCAGGTTGTTGCCCGCCACGTACCGCTTGTGCCAGGCGGCAAGGTCCCCGCGGGAGAGCGACTTCACGACCTCCGGCATGCCCTGCACAGGGAACCGGTAGGGCGAGTCGGGGAAGAAGACGCGGTCGAAGTACAGTGCGGCCTCGCCGTGCGGCGTGTCGGCCATGTGGGCGAGCTCGTCGAGGACAAGCCCGCGCGTCCGCTCGACCTCGTCGGGCGGAAAGGCCGGCGCCAGCAGGCACTCGGCGGCCAGGTCGAACGTCTTCTCGAAGTCCGGCGCCAGGCACCGGGCGGAGAGGTAAACGGTGTTGTGTCCGGCGGCGGCGGACATCTCGGCCCCCATCGCGTCGAGCGCCTGGGCGATGTCGGCCGCCTTGTGCTTCGCCGTGCCCTTGAGGAGGAGCTGCGCCACGAGATTCGAGATGCCGGCGTCCTTTTCGGACTCGACCGACAGCCCGCCGCGCATGACCATCTGGATGCTGACGGTGGTCTCGCACTCGATCGGGGCGAGGAGCAGCCTTGTGCCGTTGGCGAGGTCCCGCGCGATGACCTCCGGCCGTCGCTTCGCGGCCGCCGGCCCGGCCTCCGGCTTCGCCGCCGGCTGCTTGGGCATCACGGTGATGACCGTCACGGCCTCGGGCTTCAGGTACGCGGCCGCCACGCGATGGACGTCCTCGGCGGTCACGCGCTGGACGCGCTCGACGTAGCGGTCGGAGAAATCGGGGTCGCCGGCCAGGAGGGCGTTGGTGCCCCTGTCGGCGGCGATGGCCTCGCACTCCTGGAGGCCGAAGACGTGCGCGGCGATCATCTGGCGCTTGGCGCGAGCGAGTTCCGCGTCGGTCGGCTTCTCGCGGATGACGCGGTTGAGGTGCTCGGTCACCGCCCGCCGCGCGGCCTCGGTCTTGGCGGGGCCGCTCTGCATGACGACGGCGAAGGACCCGCCGTCGTAGCCGGCGGGGGTGAAGCTGCCGACGCCGATCGAGTCGACCAGCCCGCGCTTCTCCCTGAGGTCCGCCACGAGCCGCGACGCCCGCCCCTCGCCCAGGATGAAGGCGAGGATGTCGAGCGGATAGAGGTCCGGGTGCGTGAGCTGCACGGTCGGGGTCCTCGTGCTTCAGCTTGCGCAGGGCGTCGAGGTAGCCGATGACCGGGTAGCGGGCGGGGTGGCTCAGGAAGAAGGTCTCATCGGCGAGACGCCAGAGCCGATCGTCGGGATTGGCCTCGGCCCGCTCGATTTCGCGCTCGACCACCTGGTGCTCGCGGTCGAAGGCCTTCGGGTCGATGCTTGCGCTGGTGACGTAGTCGGAAAGGATGTCGATGAGCAGGCCGACGTGCTCGGCGCTCACTTGGCCGTGGTAGCAGACGAGCTGCTTGCTGGTGTGGGCGTTGGTGTCGGCGCCGATGGCGGCGAGGGCGTCGCGGATCTGGGCCTCGGTGCGCGTAGGCGTGGCGCCGCCGGAGACCACGTGCTCCAAGAGGTGCGAGATGCCGGAGCCGGCGTAGTCGCCCTCATTCAGGCTGCCCGCCCGGAGGTAGATGCGGAACGCCGCGACGCCGCCGACGTGCTTCTCGCGGACGACGACGCGAAGGCCGTTCGGCAGCGTGCCGACCCGCTCGACGGCGGGCGCGGCGGGCAGCGCAGCGACCTTGGCGGGCGCGGGGGCCTTGGCGGACTCTCCGGCCGGCCCCGAGGGCTGCCGCGACTCCATCCACGAACAGCCCGCGGCGGCACCGAGGACCATCAGGACAACGAGAAGCCTGCGGCGTGTCATGGTGTGCTGCCCTCCCCCGACGTGCGACTGAAACCCGAGCCCTACTTTGCTCCCCCGAGAAGGTCCAGCACCACGCGGGTCATGACCTCGGCGAAGCGGGCGAGCTCCGCCAAGTCCATCGACTCGCCGGCCTGGTGGTCGGCGTCCAGCGGCCCGCACGAGAAGCCCACCGCCGGGATGCCGCGGAGGATCAGGAACTTCGCGACCGTTGCGCCCGACTGGCCCTTCGGACGCGGCCGCACGCCCGCGACTTCCTCGGTGCGCCGCACGATCTCCGCCACCAGCGGATGGTCGATGGGCACGAGCGTCGGCCGTTGGTGCGAGAGCACCTCGAGCTGCATGCGGACGCCGCGCGCGTGACTCTCGACCTCGCGTAGCACGCTGCGGAGGTGCTCCACCAACCCCTCGCCGTCGGTGCCCGGAAGGTAACGGATGTCGAGCACCGCCTCGCACTGGCCGGGGACCATGTTCGGCACGGACCCGGCGTGGATGGCGCCCAGATTCAGCGTGGGCGGGCTGAAAAGATCGGTCGCCTCGCCGGGCGGGCGCCAGTGGCGGATCGCGCTCAGGAAGTCGATCATCGGCCAGACGGCACTTGAGCCGCGGTCGGGCTCCGAGCCGTGGGCCTGCTTGCCGACGGCCCGGACCTTGAGGTGCAGCAGGCCCTTCTCGCCCACGTCGATGAGGCGCATGCCATAGCCGGCGTCGGGGATGATGGCGAGGTCGGCCTCCACGCCGCACTCCTCCAGCAGGAACTGCATGCCGAGGGCGCTGCCGGCCTCTTCGTCGGCGGCGCCGATGAGGATGAGCTCGCCCGGCAGGTCGGCCTCGTGCCGCTTCAGGTACCGGGCGGCGAGCATCATGGCGGCCAGGGGCCCCTTGTTGTCCTTCGCCCCGCGGCCGACGAGGCGGCCGCCCTGCTC
>JAPLML010000344.1 GCA_026387055.1 Planctomycetota bacterium
TCGAATACCTTGATGAGAAGGATGCCGCGCGCCGCCTCGAACAGGCCGTCGCCGCCGTTATCGCCGAGGGCAAGGACGTGACGTACGACCTCAAGGCCGACCGCGACGATCCGTCGGCCGTCGGCACGCGCGAGATGGGCCAGGCGATCATCCGCCAACTGGCGCGCGCCTGAAAAGAGGGGCGGGTGGCGCGGCCACGCGCCGTTGCGTGACCGTGCTCTCGGAAGCGCATGGCTATGAACGAGCTAAGGCCAACGCGATCGCCCACCGACCCACAGGCCCGCTGGCTCGCCATCGTCTCGGGCGAGAAGCGAGGCTTCGGCGCCGCCGCCGCGCGATGCTTCCTCGCCCACCAGGCGCTGCTGTATCGATGCGGTCTCGCCGTCCGCAATCTCATCTGCCGTCTGCCGGGCCGCGTGAAGCGCGCCCCCTGCCCTGTTGTCAGCGTCGGCAACCTGACCGTCGGCGGCACGGGCAAGACGCCGATGGTCGCGTACCTGGCGCGGCTTGTGACCGAGCTGGGCAAGCGCCCGCTTATCGTCAGCCGCGGATACGGCAGCCGGCCGGGCAGGCCCAACGAGGAGGCCCAGGAGCTTGAGCGCCTCTGCCCCGGCGTGCCGCACGTTCAGAACCCGGATCGGTTCGCGGCCATCAGCGCGTGGATGACCGGCAATCCCTGCGACGTGGCGATCCTGGACGACGGTTTTCAGCACCGGCGCCTGGCCCGCGACGTAGACATCGTTCTGGTCGATGCCCTTCGCCCGTTCGGTTTCGGCCACCTTGTCCCGCGCGGGCTCCTGCGCGAACCGCTTTCCGCCCTGCGCCGCGCCGACATGGCGATCGTCACGCGCGCCGAACTGGTGGCCGAGGCGGAGGTGTCGCGGCTGAAACGCGACCTGGCGGCGCTCGCACGCCCCGCCACGCCCATCCTCGTGGCCCGGCATCAGCCGACCGGCCTTGCGATGTTCGACGGTTCGCGGCGTCCGGCCGAGTGGCTCCGCGGCGAGGACGTGGCCGCCGCCTGCGCCATCGGCAACCCGGAGGCGTTTCGCCGCACGATCGAGCAACTGGGCGCACGCGTCAAGCTCTTCAAGACCTTCCGCGATCATCATGCATACACGCGAGAGGACCTTACGCACCTCATCGAGTTGGCCAGGGCGGCCGGGGTCAAGACGCTTGTTACCACCGGCAAGGATTCTGTAAAATGGGTGGCCTTGCTCGGGGGCGAGCAGGGGGCGCCGGTGGAGATCGGCGCTGTCGAAGTGGCCATCAGGCTGGTGGAGGGCGAAGCCATCCTCCGCGACCGCGTGGCGGCGCTGTGGCCAAACGCGCCTTGTTAGCCGGGTGCCATGCTTTCGCGCTTCTGCGAACGCATGGTTATCGCGCGGCGGAAGTGCATGCTTTCGCACAAGCGCGAAAGCATGGCGCCCTCTGGAAAAGTCTGGGAGCGGAACATGCGCCGGCCGAAGGCGTACCAACCGATTGACCTGAAAGCGCTCGGCATGTTTTCCATCGCCGAACGCCGGCACAAGGTCCACCTGGAGGACCTCGCGTCGCCCGCGCCGCCGGAGGCCGACCTCGCCGCGTTCTTCAACTCCCTGCCCACCACCCCGGTGACGACCGGCCTGCGGGACCTGGCCCGCGCCATCGCCCAGGCGGCCCACAACGATGCCCCCGTGGTGATCGCGTTCGGCGGGCACGTCGTCAAGTGCGGCCTGGGACCCGTGCTCATCGACCTGATGGAGCGCGGCATCGTCACGGCGGTGGCCACCAACGGGGCGGGCGCCATCCACGACATCGAGTTGGCCTACCACGGCGAGACGAGCGAGGATCCCGCCCAGACCCTGCGCGACGGCACCTTCGGCATGGTCGAGGAGACGCCGAGCTACTTCAACGATGCCGCACGCCTCGGGCGCCGCCGCGGCCTCGGCCAGGCCATCGGCGACCTGATGAACGACGACCCCAAGGAGTTCCCGCACGCCGCGAAGAGCGTCCTGGCGGCGGCCAGCCGGCTCGACTGCACCGCCACCGTCCACGTGGCGATGGGGACCGACACGACCCACATGCATCCGCAGGCCGACGGGGCCGCCATCGGCGAGGCCACGCTCCTGGACTTCCGCAAGCTCTGCGCCGTGGTCGCCGACATGGCCGGCGGCGTGTGGCTCAACGTCGGCTCGGCCGTCATCCTGCCGGAGGTTTTTGTGAAAGCGTACACGGTGGCGACCAACCTCGGGGCGAAGCTCGACAAGATGGTCACCGCCAACCTGGACCAGATTCAGCATTACCGGCCGCGCGAGAACGTGCTGAAGCGGCCCACGGAGCGAAGCGTCGCCCTGACGGGCCATCACGAAATCCTGCTGCCTCTCGTGAGGCACCTGGTGCTCCTGGAGCTTGCCGGCGCGTAGGGAAGCTTTATGTATCGACAACTGATCCATAGGGTTGAGCGTTTCGGGCGGCCGCGGATTTGCGTCGTCGGCGACCTCATGGTCGACCGCTACGTCTTCGGCGACGCCGAGCGGATCAGCCCCGAGGCCCCCATCCAGATCCTCCGGGCGGCCCGCGAGGAAAGCCGCCTCGGCGGTGCGGGATCCGTCATCAATAACCTCGTGACGCTGGGCGCGCGGGTCGCCGCGTTCGGCGTGGTGGGCCGCGATGCGCCAGGTCAGCAGATCCTCCGCGAGCTTCGCGCGGCCGGCGCCAAGACCGCGGGCGTCCTGGCGGTCCGCGAGCGGCCCACGACCATCAAGACGCGGTTCGTCGGCCGCGCGCAGCACCGGATTCCGCAGCAGGTCCTGCGCGTGGATTGGGAGGACGAGCGCCCGATCCCTCGCGGCGTCGAGGACCGTCTGCTCGCCAGGTTCGCGCGCGCCGTCAGGGCCGCCGACACCGTCGTGGTCAGCGACTACAACAAGGGTGTCCCGACGCGGCGGCTGACGCAGGAGATCATCCGCCTGGCCCGGTGCCGCCGGGTGCCCGTGCTCATCGACCCGATCAAGGCCCCCGATTACTCCAAGTATCGCGGCGCGACGCTCCTGACGCCGAACCGGCTCGAGACCCAACTCGCCAGC